>JASIGD010000587.1 GCA_030045295.1 Streptosporangiaceae bacterium | reverse complement strand
AGCGTCCCGAGGTCGGGTGAGTCGATCTGGACGTAGGTACAGCCGAGGCGCGCGAGCGCGTGCACCTCGTCGCGGATGACCGTGGCGGCGTCGGCGAACATCTCGTACGCGTCCTTGTAGGCCGCGGTCGACAGCTCCGGTGACCAGGCCGAGTACAGCACCAGCGGGCTGGGCAGCGTCACCTTGACCGGCTTGCGCGCGCGGCCCCGGGCGTAGGCGAACTCCTCCAGGGTCAGCATCCGCTTGCCCCTGAACTTGCCGGTGATCGTGATCGGTGCGTGCCAGTCCCAGATCTCCCCGCCCTTGCCGTGGAAGTTAACCGGGGCGCCGGGCCGTTCGGTGACCCCCTCCACCTCGGACAGCAGCTGGTCGAGGAAGGAGAATCGGCGTAGCTCCCCGTCGGTGACGACGTCGAGACCGCACCCCTCCTGCAGGGCGATCCCCTCGTCAACGGCGCGGTCCTCGATCTGCTTGAACTCGTGCGGATCCATCCGGCCGTCGTCCAGCGCCGCCCGGGCCTCGAACAGGTGCTGCGGGCGCAGTAGTGAGCCGACCACCTCGGCGTGGTAAGTGCCCGTCATCTTCCCTCCTTCGTTTACATCCCTAAGTACTCGCAGCAGGCGGGCAGGGAAAGAGCCCAAATTCCGGCATTGACGGCCGCCACAAGCGCCGCGGCGCACTGTACCGCGCTCACCACAAACGCGGAGGCGATCGGGTCGCTGCGCGGCGGACGGCACCGGGCACCGGCCTCCTCGGCGGTAAGGCGGCGGAATGTCGTAGCGCCGTGGCAGTATCGGATCCGCGCTTCGCCGTGCCGGCGGCGCGCGGGTAGCAGTTCCCGACCGAGCCAGGGGAGTTGCCGCGACGACATGTTCCGTGCTGACCTGCATATTCACTCCAGATTCTCGCGCGCTTGCAGCAAGGACTGCGATATCGAGCATCTGTCCTGGTGGGCACGGCGCAAGGGGCTCACGGTGGTGGGCACCGGGGACTTCACCCACCCGGCGTGGGCGGCGGAACTGCGGGAAACCCTCGTCCCGGCCGAGCCCGGCTTGTTCCGGGTCCGGCCGGACCTGGAACGGCGGCTCGCGCGTGATTCGCCCGCGACGTGTTCCGGGGACGTCCGGTTCCTGCTCTCGGTGGAGATATCCACCATCTACCGCCGCGAGGAGCGCACCAGGAAGGTCCACCACCTCATCTACGCGCCGAGCTTTGACGCCGCCGACCGGATCACCGCCGCGCTGGCCAAGATCGGCAACCTGGCCTCTGACGGCAGGCCGATCCTCGGCCTGGATTCGCGCGACCTGCTGGAGATCACGCTTTCGGCCGACCCGGGCTGCTTTCTGGTGCCGGCGCATATCTGGACGCCCTGGTTCGCGGTCCTCGGCTCCAAATCCGGCTTCGACGCCGTGCCGGAATGCTACCGCGACCTCGCCGAGCACATATTCGCCGTCGAGACCGGCCTGTCGTCGGATCCGGCGATGAACTGGACCTGTTCGGCACTGAATCGGTACCGCCTGGTCAGTAACTCTGACGCGCACTCGCCGCCGATGCTCGGCCGCGAGGCGACGGTATTCGACACCGGCCTGGACTATTTCGCCCTGGCGGCGGCGCTGCGGACGGGAAACGGCCTCCGAGGCACGATCGAGTTCTTTCCTGAGGAAGGGAAATATCATCTCGACGGCCACCGTAAATGCGGGACCAGATTCGATCCGGAGCAGACTCGCGGGCTGAACACCATCTGTCCCGAGTGCGGTAAGCCGCTGACCGTCGGAGTGCTGCACCGGGTCGCCGAGCTCGCCGACCGCCCGGCCGGGTTCCGGCCGCCCGGGACGGCCGGATACACCTGCCTGGTGCAGCTGCCCGAGATCGTCGGCGAAATCCTGGCCACCGGGCCGAAGAGCAAGAAGGTGGGCGCCGAAGTGGGCCGGCTGGTCGCCGCGCTCGGACCCGAACTCGGCATCTTGCAGGAGGTCCCGCTCGACGAGATCGGCCGGGCCGGCGGGTCGCTGTTCGGCGAGGCCATCGCGCGGCTGCGCCGCGGCGACGTGATCAGGGACGCGGGATACGACGGGGAGTACGGCACGATCCGGCTGTTTCAGCCGGACGAATTGGACGGCGCGGCCTTGTTCGCCGTAACTAGCGTGCTGGCCCCGCCCCCGGAAGAGCCTGTTTCCTCCGAACGGACGGTGGCGGCCGCCGTCGCGGACCCGCTTCCCGCCGGCCAGCCGCACACGGCCCCAGCGGCTGAGCCGACGGGCGGGACAGGATCGGTGCTCGACGGCCTGGACCCCGACCAGCGGGCCGCGGCCGCCGCCGCGGGGCCGCTGCTGATCATCGCGGGGCCCGGCAGCGGCAAGACCCGGGTGCTCACCCACCGCATCGCCGACCAGATCGCCGAGCGCGGCGGAAGCGCCGGGCGCTTCCTGGCGATCACGTTCACCCGGCGGGCCGCCGAGGAGATGCGGGCCCGGCTGGCCGCGCTGTGCCCGGGCCGGGAGGACCGGATCACCGTAACCACGTTCCACGGCCTGGGGCTGCAGATCCTGCGCGAGCACCATGGCCTGGCGGGGCTCCCGCCGCGGTTCGGGGTCGCGGACGAGGCGGCCCGGCTCGGCGTGGCGGCCGAGCTGACGGGTTCGGAGCGGGACGGCCGCAAGCTGCTCGCCGGGCTGGCCGACGACCCGGACGGCAAGCTGGCCTTGCGCAAGGAACTGGCCGCCCGTGACCTGGTTGACTTCGACAGCCTGGTGGAGATGCCAGCCGCGCTGCTCGATGACCACCCGGCGGTCACCGCCGAGCTGCGCACCCGGTGGCCGCGGATAAGCGTGGACGAGTACCAGGACATTGACCCCGCGCAGTACCGCCTGCTCCGCACGATCAGCGGCGACGGCGCGGGCCTGACCGTCATCGGGGACCCGGATCAGGCTATCTACGGCTTCCGGGGCGCCGATGTCGGCATCTTCGGCCGGTTCACCGCGGACTTCCCGGCCGCCACCACGGTCGAGCTCACCAGGAACTACCGCTCGAATCCGCAGATCGTGACCGCCGCGATGCAGGCCATCGCGCCGACGATGCTGGTCCCGGGCCGGACCGCGAGCGCGGTCCGGAGCGGCCCGGGCAGCG
>JASIGD010000586.1 GCA_030045295.1 Streptosporangiaceae bacterium | reverse complement strand
CCGGCCTACTGGTCCTCGCCGACGTTCACGACGATCAACCGGGTGCTCAGCGCCGGCTGGGGCCTGGCCATCGCCGCCGCCGGCCTGTCCCGCCTCGCCGCCGCCGCCATCAACGGGCACACCACCCGCCGCCTGCCCGAGCTCCTGCTCGGCCTGGCCGTGCCCTGCCTCATCCTGCTGTACATGCTGCGGTTCTCCAAGACCTACCCCGACCGCATCACCCACCACCAGCCCACCGGGGTTCCCGCCGGCCCCCGCGCGTGACCGCCGGGCAGGCGCCGCAGGCCAGCAGCACCCTGCGCTCCCCTCCGCGAGGCGGAGGGGAGCAGGAACGCCCGCCGATCGGCGACCCTAGTGAGCAAGACCTGCAGGTCCGCGGTCCGGGCGCCTGCCTGGACTGTCCGCGAAGTCCCCTATCAACACATATGTCGGGCTGGCGGGATTTGAACCCGCGGCCTCGTGCACCCAAAGCACGCGCGCTAGCCAAGCTGCGCTACAGCCCGTACTCCAGGTGAGTGTAGCGGCACCACATCAGGGTGATCCCATGCTTACACACCGGAATTCCACCTCCCGGCCCCGCGCGACGGCGTGTAGCCGTACGCTGCCTGTGTGAACAGCGAACCGCTGGACGCGGTTCCGCTCGCGGCGCGGCTGCGACTGCTGCGAACCCAGCTCGGAGTCAGCCAGGAGCAGCTGGCTCGCCGGCTAGGCGTGTCGTTCGCGACCGTAAACCGGTGGGAATCCGGGCGATCGCGACCATCGGCACGGGCCAGCCTGGCCATCGCCGAACTGGAGGCGGCGGCGAGCGGCCGTCAGCCGGCCCGCGACCACGGGATGCCACGCGGTCAGCAGACGCCGCGGGACCGTCAGACCGCGCGGGACCGGCCGACAGCGCGGGACTCGCAGGCGCCGCGCGATCGCGAGACGCTGCCGGAGCACGAGGCTTCCCGCGATCGGCAGCCCGCGCAAAACCGGGAGGCCGGGCACGGGTCCCGGCGCGGATTTGAGCTGCCGATCGCGCAATCCAGCTTCGTCGGGCGTGAGCGCGAGCTGGCCGAGCTCGCCGGATTGCTCACCCGGGCGCGGCTGATCAGCCTGACCGGGCCCGGCGGGATCGGCAAATCCCGGCTCGCCGTCGAGGTCGCGCGGCGCTGGGAGGCGACGGGCACGGGCGAGATCGGCGGCGACGTGGTGTTCGTGCCGCTGGCGGGGATCCGGCCTCCCCGGCCGGTCGTCTCGGTGCTCGCCTCGCGCCTCGGCCTGCACGAACGGCCAGGCGTAGGCTGGCGCGAGTCGGCGCTGGGCGTGCTGAGGGAACGGCCCGGGCTGCTGCTGCTCGACGGCGCCGAACACTACCTCGAGGAAGTGGCCGGGCTGGTCGAGGAGTTCCTCGCCTCGGCGCCGGCGCTGCGCATCATGGTCACCAGCCGGGTCGTGCTGGGGGCGCCGGGCGAGGCCTGCTGGGCCGTCCCCCCGCTCGAGTGTCCCTCGGTCGCGGCGGGGTCATCCGCGATCGCGGCTTCGGACGCGGTCCGGTTGTTCATCGCCAGGGCCAGCGAGCGGCTGCCGGGTTTCTCCACGGCCGACGTGCCGCCGCACGCGGTCGGCGAGCTTTGCCGCAGGCTGGGCGGGCTGCCGCTGGCCATCGAGTTGATCGCGGGCTGGGTCGGGACGCTGTCCATCCGCGAGATCTTGCAGCAGCGTGTCGCGCTGCTGGAGTACGACCCGCCCGGCCTTCAGGGCAGCCGAAAGCTCGCCGATGTGCTGCGCGCCAGTTATGACCTGCTCCAGCCTGGCCAACAGCGGATCCTGCGGCTGCTCAGCGTCTTCACCACGCCGTTCAGCCTGGCGGACGCGGGGGCGGTGACCGGCGTCAGCGAGCAGGAGGCGGCCGCGGCCGTCCGCGGGCTCGTGGACGCGTCCTGGCTGGTGGTCATCCGCGGCCCTGAGGAGAATCGGTTCAGCATGGTGGAGGCCATCCGGGTGTTCGCCACGGCCCGACTGCAGGAGGCAGGCGAAGCACCGCAGGCCCGCCGCCGGCACGCCCTGCATTTCGCCGACATCGCCGTCCAGAGTTCAAGCTCCCTCGCCGGGCCGCATGCGCGGCGCTGGGCCGACCGGCTGGCGTCAGCCGTCGACGATCTGCGCGCGATGATGCAGTGGATCGTTGACAACGGCGAGGTCGACCTCGGCCTGGAGGTAGGCACGGCGCTGTGGCGCTGGTGGCTGAGCAGCGGCCGGCTCTCCTCGGGGCGAGCTTGGCTCAACAAGTTCCTCGCCGCGGCCGACGAACACCCCGCGCGGTCAGCGGAGGAGAACCGGCGGATCGGGCGAGCCCTGCGCGCGGCCGCCGTGCTGGCCGTGGAGAACGACGACTACGCCGAGGCGGTTCGCCTGGCCCGGCGAGCGCTCGACATCTTCGACCCGCTCGGCCCTGGCGAGGACATAGCCCAGGCGGCTACCGCGCTCGGGTCGGCCCAGCGCTACCTGGGCGAGCGAGCCGAAGCCCGGCGCAACTTCCAGACCGCGGTCGACCTGCGGGCCGAGTCCGGTGACCGGGCCAAGCTGGCCATGGCCCTGAATAACCTGGCGCTGATCGAGCTCGACGACGGTAACCTCGACCGGGCCAGGGAGCTGCTCGAGCAGAACCTCATCATCAAGCGCCAGCTCGGCGAGCCGGGCTCGATCGCGATCGGCCTGGCCAACCTCGCCGAGGTGCTGACCAGGTCCGACCGGTGGCAGGCCGCGCGCGCATCGCTCGCCGAGGCCGCCGAGCTGGCCGTCGGCCAGCCCCAGATCATAGGCATCGTCTTGTGCAACCAGGGCAACCTTGCGGCCGGGCAGCGGAACTGGGAGCAGGCCGCCGAGTTCTACCAGGCGGCCGTGACGGCCTGCCAGGCAGGCGGCCACACGCACGTCGCGGTCGAGGCGATGATCGGCCTGGGCCGCGTCTGGCACCAGCGGGGCCAGGCGGACGAGGCCGCCCGGGAACTTCGCATGGCCGAAGCGCTGGCCCACGAGATCGCGAACCCGCAGCTGATGGCCGACGTGACCAAGGCCCTGGCCGAGATCGGCGACCTCCCGCCGGGCCGGCTGCCTGGCCACCTGACCGCTCGCCAGGCCGAGGTGCTGCGACTGCTCGCCGATGGCCTGAGCAACAAGGAGATCGCGGCGCGGCTTTACATCAGCCGGGGCACAGTGGAACGCCACCTGACGACCATCTACAACAAGCTGGAACTCGGCGGCCGGGTCGAAGCGGCGCGGTACGCCGTGGAGAACGGGCTGACCGATCGCTGAAACACGCGATGTTATAGCGCGACCGCGCCGTCGCGCCAAGTCCCGTGGCGCCTGAGCACCTGCGGGACAGATGTTGTCAACGGGGTCCGGCACAATGTATGAACCACCGGATTCGCGGCCTGCGCCGCGCCCGATAGAACAAGACCGCGGCTGCTGTCGCCTCGCGTAGCAAGAGCGTGGGGGGGTGCGCGAGGCGGCAGCAGCTGTGGAGGGGACCAACATGCGAGATCAGTTGTTCGGCACCACGCAGCCGCTGCTGTCGATCTCGCTTGATCCGGGCGAGAGCATCATCGCCGAGGTCGGTGAGTTCGCCTGGATGACCGACTCGATCGCGATCGCGGCGCCCTACCGAACCCAGCAAGAGCCGCGGCTGTGCGCCTACACGGCGACCGGGGAACCGGGCGTGGTCGCGTTCGCGTCGAAACTGCCCGGCTGCATCCTCAGCGTCGACGTCGGACCAGAGTATGCGGGCTCCCTGGTCCTCGAGTCCTGCTTCCTGGCCGGCACGCCCGGCGTGCAGATCGCCGCGGCCGGCCCGCTGGCGCCCGGGTGTCCCGGCGGCGAGGGGCTGACGCTCTGGCGGATCGGCGGCTCCGGGCGGGCCTGGGTGGGGCTGCCCGGCGACGTGATGAAACGCGAGCTGACCGCGGGACAATCGCTGCGCGCCCATCCGCTCTACATCGGCATGTTCGACGCCACGGTCGCCGTCCAGGTCACAAAGGTCCAGGGCGTCTTGGGTCACGACGACGCCTACCCCTGTGCGGTGCTTTCCGGGCCGGGGGCCGTGTGGCTACGGTCCATGCCCTGGGACCCGGCCAGACGACTCGGCGGACGAAGGCCGGCCCGGGAGCAAGCGGCGGGCTGACCGGGTCAGCCGAGCAACCAGCCGCCGTCGACGTTGAGCTCGACGCCGTTGACCGCGGGGTTGCGGAGCAAGAACGCCACCGCGTCCACGATGTCGGCCATCCGGGTCAGCTGCCCGCACGGCGTGCGCGCCACCACGTGGCTGAGGTCACGGTCACGCCAGTACGGGGTGTCGCCGACGAAGCCCGGGTGAATGGCGTTGACCCTGATCGGCGCGAGTTCCAGGACGAGCGTGTTCACCAGGCCGCTAACGGCGCCGTTCACCGTCGTCACCGTGGTCGACCCGTGGTAAGGCCGTTCCTTGGCCAGCCCGCCGAAGAGCACGACAGCGCCGTCGCGAGCCATCCGGGGCTGCAGCGCGTGGACAACCTCGGTGTACCCGACGAGCTTGAGCGTCACCAGGCGCAGGGCACGGCCGATGTCGTAATCGGCCACCGTGTTGGCGTCGCGCTCGACCGCGGCCAGGACCAGGCTGTCGACGGCGTCGATCCCGGCCAAGGCGGGACCGATGTCGTGCGGCCGGGTGAGGTCGAACGCGAGCCCGGTCGTGTCGCCGCCGATTTCCTTGGCCACGGCCGCGGCCCGGCCCGCGTCCCGGCCGGTCAGCGTGACACGGTCCCCGGACTCGGCGTAGTGCCTGGCGATCTCGCGGCCCATACCCGAGGTGCCGCCGACCACCACGACGCTGCTCATCGGCCCGTCCTCTGCTCGGTTACGATCCCGCGCAGGTTATCCCACTCCCCGGCGAACCGGTAGGAATACCGGGCGGGTGGCTGCGGCGCCTGCGTCTCGAGCCAGCGGACCGGCCCGCGGCCGGCGTTCCGGAACGAGTGCACGCAGCCGACGCCCGCCCAGGCGATATCTCCCCGCTCCAGCCGGTAGGGCTCGCCGTCGAACGCCGCGTCGGTCGCTCCCTCCAGGATGAGGTAGGTCTCCTCGAACGGATGATCGTGCGCCCCGGCGACCCCGTCAGCCTCGTATTGCACCATGAACATCGTCTGCAGCTGCGCTCCCAGGTCGGTGTCCACCATCATCTTCACCGTGATCCCGCTGTACACCAGGCGGGCCGTCCGCATGCTGACCTCGTCGGGCGATGGCCCGCTCATGCTGGCCGCCGCGATACGCCCCAGCGACCGCGTCCGCGGATCTTTCAGATTGGCCCGAACGGCCGGTGGTTCGTGCGCCAGGTCAACCCGCAGCGTGTCGCCGCGGTGGCGCGACCGGGGCTGCGGCGCCTGCATGTCCGCCCACCGCGCCGGGCGGTCGCCGTCGTTGCGCCAGGCATGGGGCACGCCCACCGGCACCAGCCCGTAGTCGTCCGGGCTGAGCCGGAACGAGCCCTCGGGCGTGCTGAGCACCACCTCGCCCTCGAGCATGAAGAAGGACTGCTCGAACGAGTGCACGTGCCCCGGCAGCCTCGCGCCCGGCTCGAGCTCGCAGACCCCGAACCCGGTGTGCACCGCGCCGGCCTGCGCGCCGGTTGGCTCGCCGACGGCCGCCCAGCGCCGGAAACCACCGGCCGCGGGCGCCCACCGGGGCGGGCCGGCGAACCGGGCCTCGGCGGCCCGGCGGACGATGTGCCGGGAAGGGACCTCGTCGGGCGATGTCTGCGTCATGCCTTCGCGCACCCGGTCGCGGCCAGTCCGCTGCAGGTAGTCATGAGTACACCGCCGTCCTGTGAGGTCATCGTGATCAGTGACACAGTTAAGGACTTGCCCTGAGATGTCAAGGACGGCGGGCCGTCCGGGGTGACGTGCGTGATCGTGGACAGTTACGCCGCGTATTTCCGGCGTAACTGTCCACGACGATTCGGCGGCACCTCAGGCGAGGCTGGCGGGACGAACGGTGTGGGTGGGATCGGGGCGGCCGGCTGCGAGGCAAGCACCACCGGCCGTTCGGGATAAAAGGGTTTAACGGGTTACCTCGGAGCGGTCCTCGGCCCAGAGGGTATGGAAGGTGCCGGGGCGGTCGGTGCGGCGATAGGTGTGCGCGCCGAAGAAGTCGCGCAGGCCCTGAATGAGCGCGGCGGGCAGGCGATCGGCGCGCAGCGCGTCGTAGTAGGACAGGGCGGCGGAGAAGCCGGGCGCGGGGACGCCGAGGCGGACGGCGGTGGCGAGCACGTTCCGCCAGGCATCCTGGGCGTCGGCGAGGTCCTTGCCGAACTCCTCGTCGGCCAGCAGCGTGGGAAGTTCGGGGTTGGCCTGGTAGGCGGCTCGGATGCGGTCGAGGAACTTGGCCCTGATGATGCAGCCGCCGCGCCAGATGGTCGCCATCTGGCCCAGGTCGATGTTCCAGTCGTATTCGCGGCTGCCAACGTCAATCATGTTCCAGCCCTGCGCGTAGGAGACCAGCTTGGACGCGTACAGGGCCTGCTCGACCTGGCCGGCGAACTCGGCCGGCCCGGAGCCCTGATCTGACGCCCGTCGCGGGCCGGGCAGGTGCCGGGCGGCGGCGCGCAGGTCCGCGTGCCCGGACAGCGACCGGGCGAAGACCGCCTCGGCGATGCCGCTGACCGGGACGCCCAGGTCGAGCGCGTCCTGGACGGTCCAGCGGCCGGTGCCTTTCTGCTCGGCCTGGTCGAGCACGATGTCGACGAACGGCTGCCCGGTCGCGGTGTCGGAGTGCGCGAGCACTTCGGCGGTGATCTCGATGAGGTAGGAGTTCAGCCGGCCCGTGTTCCAGGTGCGGAAGGTGTCGGCGATCTGCGCGGGCTCGAAACCGAGGCCGTGCCTGAGCAGGTCGTAGGCTTCGGCGATGAGCTGCATGTCGGCGTACTCGATGCCGTTGTGCACCATCTTGACGAAGTGGCCCGCCCCGTCCGGGCCGATGTGCGTACAGCACGGGACGCCATCGACGTGCGCGCTGATCGTCTCGAGCATCGGGCCGAGTGCCTGGTAGGACTCGTTCGAGCCGCCGGGCATGATCGAGGGGCCGTGCAGCGCGCCCTCCTCGCCGCCGGAGACGCCCATGCCGACGAAGTGGAGCCCTTGCTCGCGAAGCTTCGCCTCGCGGCGCCGAGTGTCGTGGAAGTGGGCGTTGCCGCCGTCGATGAGCATGTCCCCCCGCTCCAGCAGCGGCGCGAACTCGTTGATCACAGCGTCAGTGGCGTAGCCGGCGTTGACCATGATGAGGACGCGTCGCGGGCGCTCCAGCGACGCGACGAACTCTTCGGCGGTCGGCGCCGGGACGAACGGGCCCTCGTGACCGAACTGGCTGATGACGTCGGTGGTGCGTGAGCTCGTTCGGTTATGCAAGGCCACGGCGTACCCGTGGCGGGCGAAGTTACGGGCCAGGTTGCGGCCCATCACGCCGAGCCCGGTGACGCCTATCTGCGCTGGTGCCTGCGCTGCTGCGGCCATCGGTTGCCTGTCTCCTTTGCGGTGCGTACGCGCTCGTAACGATCACTATGCCACTGCGGGTCGCGGGCCATCCCGCGGGCGGCGAGCGCCTTGGCCGGCGGTGCGGGGACGGGTGTTCGGTACGCTGCTCGGGTGGAGGGCGGCGAGCCGGTCGACTGGCAGGCGCTGAACCGTGCGAACTGGGACGACCGGGTACCCGTTCACCTCGCCAGCTCCTTCTACGACCTGGCCGGCTTCCGGGCTGGAGCCGACACGCTCAGGCCGTTCGAGGCGGCCGAGGCCGGTGATGTCGCCGGCCGACGGCTGGTGCACCTGCAGTGCCACATCGGCCTGGACACGCTCTCCTGGGCGCGGCGCGGGGCGCTGGTCAGCGGGCTGGATTTCTCCGCGCCGGCCATCGAGGCCGCCTCGGCGCTCGCCGCTGAGCTCGGCATCGACGCGTCATTCGTCGTCTCGGACGTGTACGACGCGGGGGCCGCGTTCGGCGGGCGACGGTTCGACATCGTGTACGCCGGCATCGGCGCGCTGGTCTGGCTGCCGGACATCCCGCGCTGGGCGCGGGTGGTGGCGAGCCTGCTGGGGCCGGGCGGGTTCGTGTACCTGGTCGAGGGGCATCCGTTCGCCCAGGTGCTCGACGACGAATCCGGCGTCGTGGTCGCCCGCGACTATTTCGACTCCGGACCCCAGGTGGAGGACTATCCCTTCAGCTATACGGACGGGCCGGCGCTGGAGCACACTCGGAGCGTGGAGTTCCAGCACGGTATCGGCGAGGTGATCACGGCGCTGGTCGATGCCGGGCTGCGGATTGACTTCCTGCACGAGTACGACTTCGACGTGTTCGGGCGTTTTGAATCGCTGCAGCGGCAGGACGACGGGACCTACCGGTTTCCCCCGGGACGGCCCCGGGTTCCGCTGATCTTCTCGTTGCGGGCCTCGCTGGTCGGCGCTGGCGGACGCTGACGCGGCCGGAGACGGTACGCTACCCGGTGACGGCCGCTTGGTAGCTGCTCTGTGCTGACTTCCCACCGGGTTCGCACCGGGTTTCTTACCGGCGCGGCTGTTGCGGGCGTAGCTCAATGGCAGAGCCCCAGCCTTCCAAGCTGGCCATGCGGGTTCGATTCCCGTCGCCCGCTCTACCAGCTTGAACCTCATTTTCGAGCACAAGTTCGGCTTATCCGGGACCCGATATTACCTACCGGCCCACCCAAGCTGGTCACGCAGACTTGATTCCGCTGCCCGCTCCCCTGTCGACCAGCTCCAACGCGATGTCGCAAGACCCTGCAATGGCCATTACCCTCACTGGTCACAGAGCTCCCCGACGACCGCGACGCTCGCGGGACCGTCGGGCCCGGACTGGAGGGCACCGAGGATTAGATGGACCTGAGC
>JASIGD010000585.1 GCA_030045295.1 Streptosporangiaceae bacterium | reverse complement strand
TGGCTGCCGGCCGGGCGCGAGGCGCGCCGTGCCGCCCGCGCCGGGCGGACGCCGGGCGGGCGCAGCCGCGGGCGGATGGCGGGTGCCGCGCTGCGGCTGCCGCTGATCTTTGCCGCCGCCACCGTCGCGGCCGGCGTGCTGGACTCGCTGCTGCCGGTCGCGAAGGGAATCCCCAGCAACCTCTCTTCGGCCGCCCTGCTCGTGCAGGCGATCACCGCCACGCTCAGCCGCTGGCAGGCCGGCAGGCGCGGCGACCGGTACGGTCACGCACGGCTGCTCATCCCGGCGCTCGCCGTAGCGGCGGCCGGCATGGCCGCGATGATGCTGCTGGGCTCGCCCGTGGTGATCTTCGCAGCCATGGCGCTGTTCGGCGCCGGGTTCGGCGCGATCGAGAGCGCGACGTTCGCGCTGCTGATCGAGCAGCTGCCCGAGGCTAAGGCCAGCGCGCTGTGGAACCTCGCCTACGACGCCGGGTACGGCGCGGGCCCGGCCGTGTTCGGCCTGATCTGCGTCCGCACCGGCTACCCGGCGGCGTTTGCCCTTACCGGCGCGTTGATCCTCGCCGCAGTCCCGGTCGCCCTGCGCCAGCGGAAGGCCCTGGCCAGCGTGGCACGGCCAGTGTGACCACAGCTTCAGCCCGGCGCAGGGTCCCCCGGACGTGCACGTATCAGGACTGGCTGCGGGCGCTCCGCCTAGTAGGACGCGGCGGCGGTCAGGCGGCCGACGCGGACCGTGGCCGTGTCGGGAAACTGACAGCACCGGCGTCGGCCAGGTGACTGGCAGCCGCCGCGCCACCCGGCATGCTGGGCCCAGCTGGTCATATCGGTCACCGGGGAGGCGAAGTGGCTGCCACCGTTATCCGGGAGAACGCGAAGGCGGCATGGCTGCCCGGCACGGCTGGCGTGCGCGCCAGGGCGCGCGTCCTGGTCAGGCGGGCGGCGGACTACGCGGCCGCTGCGGTCATGGTCTGCGCCGTCGGCGCGGCCTCGCTCCAGCTGGCGGCGCAGATAGCCAGCTTCCCTGCCCCCATCGCGGTCACCGCGTTCACGCTGATTGCGGTCGCCTTGTTCCATTCGCTGCGCCGGCACCGCCGCGCCCAGGCCAGGCACCGGCACGGCGCGGGAACCCGCGTAGCGCCCGGCGGTATGCCCCGCCAGGATCTGACCGCGCACCTGCCCGAGCCGGCTCACCGGCCCGGCCGGCCGTCCCGGCCGGACCCGGCAGGTGCGGCCCGACCCGCCGGACCAGGACCCCGCACGTACCGGCCGGCGGCATGACAGCGTCACTATGGCGGCGGGCCTTGGCAGACAACTCGCAACCTTTGGTTGCATGTCCATTCTTGACGTGCTACCGTCGGTTGCAGATACGGGACGTGATCGGGCGGTGACCGCCATGCGCCGCCCGCCGTGACCCCCGGGCCGGCGATGCCGCGGCGCACTCGGAAGGGATCGGATGCTGGTGGTAGGCCTGGTGATTGAGCGGGAGATCCTGATCGAGGCTCCGCCGGAGGTGGTGTGGCGCACGATCACCGAACCGGGCCAGATGATCCAGTGGTTCGCCGACCGGGTGGATCTCGTGGTCGAACCCGGCGCTCACGGCTACATGCAGTTCGGGGACCAGGGCGGCCCGGTCGTCGTGGAGACGGTCGATCCGCCGGTACGCTTCTCATTCCGCTGGAACCACCCCCGCGGGGAGGAGCCGGTAGTCGGCAACTCGATGCTGGTGGAGTTCACGCTGACGCCCGAGGGCGACGAGCGGACCCGTCTTCGCGTCACCGAAAGCGGCCACGAACTGCGCGCCTGGCCCGGCGCGGAGAAGGAACGCTATGCCGACGAGCATCGCGACGGCTGGGCCGAGTACCTGGACCGCCTCGCCCGCGCGCTCGCGAAGGGCCGATCGGGATGACCGCGCAGGCCGATGACAAGCTGTGGTCGGCGATCGCCGAGCCGTCTCGCCGCCGGGTCCTCGACCTCCTGGTCAGCAACGGGGACGTCAGCGCCAGCTGGCTGGCCGGCCACGTGCCCTTCTCCCGCCAGGCGGTGTCCAAGCATCTGGTCGTGCTAGAACAGGCCGGGTTGATCAGCCGGCGCGCGCAGGGCCGGGAGGTTCTCTACCAGGTGCAAGCCGGCCGTCTTGACGAAGCCGCCAGGGCCATGGCTGACCTCGCCGCGCAGTGGGACCGGCGGCTCGGCGCGATCAAACTGCTCGCCGAAACCGCGCACGCAGCAGCGAAGAAGAAGGGAGACGGTCATGAAGGATGAAGCAGCACCGAGCCAGCCCGCGGCCGTGGACCGGGCCACCTTCCAGGCCGAACTGGACAAGCTGCGGGTCCGAGAGAAGGCGCACACCCGGGAAGGCGATGCGATCGCCGCGGCCCGGCGGCGCCTGCCGATGGTCGAGGCGGACGCCAGCCTCGCGCTGACCGGGCCGGACGGGCCCCTCACCCTGCTCGACGCGTTCGAAGGGCGGCGCCAGCTCATCGCCTACTACTTCATGTGGTGGGACGGCCATCCCGCCGCCGAGCAGTGCGAGGGCTGCACGTGGGTCACCGCCCAGGTCACCGAGCTGTCCTACCTGCATTCCCGCGACATCACCTACGCGGTCTTGTGCCAGGGGCCTTACGACGAGAGCATCCGCTACCGCGACTTCATGGGCTGGGACGTGCCCTGGTACTCAGCCCAGCCCTCACTCGACGCGCTGCTGGCCGAGCGCCAGATCGGCTTGTTCCACCTGGTGTGTTACCTGCGGGACGGCGACCACGTCTTCGAAACCTACTGGACCAAGCGCCGCGGCGCCGAGGCCATGGACTACAGCTACTCGCTCATGGACCTCACCGTGTACGGACGCCAGGAGCCGTGGGAGGACTCGCCCGCCGGCTGGCCGCAGCACTGCTCCATCACCCGGACCGACGACGGCTCGCCTGACTGGCCGCCAGTGCCGGCGTGGCCGGGCGGACGCCCCATCGCCCAATGGCCGCGCCTGCAGGCCGGGCGCTCCGACGATCTCGGCGCCGGCCATGACGGCCGGGTGTGACCGGGTCAGGAAGGGTCCGGATCAGGACAGGGCGCGGTCATCCGGCGCGGCCCAATCCAGCAGCGGGCCGTCGGGGATGATTCTGGTCGGGTTGATGTGCGGATGCGTGGTGTAGTAGTGCCGCTTGATGTGGTCGAAGTTCGTTGTGTCCCGGAAGGCGGGCAGCGAGTACAGGTCACGCGCGTAGCCCCACAGGTTCGGGTAGTCGGTCAGCCGGCGCAGGTTGACCTTGAAGTGGT
>JASIGD010000584.1 GCA_030045295.1 Streptosporangiaceae bacterium | reverse complement strand
ACCTCGAAGCAGACATCGACCACCAGCTCGGCCGACTTGCGCATCTGCGCTTCGGTACGCGGTTCATCTGCCATGACCGGGACCTTCCTCACTAACTGCCGGGTGCCTTGTCCTTATGGGCTGCCCGCTACCTGCCCAGCGGGCCGGAGAGCAGGAAGCACTTCTTTTGCAAAACGTTCGACCTGGCTGAACTGGTCAAGGTCCCCGAATCGGCAGATGAAATAATCGACACCAGCATCCTGGAACCGCTTGAACCACCGCGTGACGGTATCCGGATTGCCCGCGGGACCCCAGTTAGCGAGGTTCACCGACTTGCTCAGCTCGGGGTAATAGCAAGATATGTACTCGCCGAAAGCCTCGGCAGCCCGGCTTTCCGAATCGCTGATGTTCATCGTCACCTGATAGGAGACGGTATAGCGGGAGAAATCCTCGCCGAGTTCGGCTGCGGACTTCCTGAGCTGGCTGATCTGCTCGGATACCTCTTCGGGATGCTCGGCCCGGCAGCACGTCATCCATCCGTCACCGTAACGGATGACCCGGGCACACGATCTTTCCAGGCGGCGCCTGGCCACATCGCGGCTGAGGTCGCCGGTAAGCCGGATGTTGGAAACCACCCAGATCGGCACGTGCTGCTGGAGCGGGGTCAGCGGCGCCATCTCCGTGCCGGAATAGAACGAGACGTCGTCGAACGCGTAATACCGGCCATGATGCGTAACCGACCCTTCCGCCCACAAGGAGCGCAGGACCGCGAGCCCCTCCTCGAAGATCGCGGCTCGGTCCCGGAAATCGAGCCCGAGAGCCGCAAATTCCCTTTGCACTCCCGACTCGGGATTCCCCATGCAGGCACCGAGTATCGTCCGTCCGCCGCTGAGGTGATCGAGGGTAGCCCACTCCAACGCGAGATACAGGGGGTTACGGGTGGAGGTGACCAGGCATGCGGTGCCGAGCTTGACCGCCGAGGTGCGCTGGGAGAGCGCCGACAGCAGGCTCAACGGCTCGAATCTGGGCTTAGAGAAGAGGCTGTCCCCGACCCAGACCGAATCGAATCCGCGCGCTTCGGCCAGGACACCCAAATCAAGGACATCGGAAAGCGAGTAGCCGGAGGTAATCAGCGGTTCACGGTTGTTGAGATTGACGCCGAATTTCACACTGAGGCCTTTCGCCTGCCTATCGCGCCCGGTTTTCCGGGATGCCCAGGCGCAACGGTCGCCGAGTAACCAGCGTATGTATGTCAACGGGCAAGTGTCAACTGACGACTGATGACCTGCATCACTAAGCACCAGGTCAGGCCGCTGGGCAGACTTCCTTCTCGCGGCATCTGCCCCGGCGGCCGCGCATGGAGGGGATCGTTCGCGATGAAGTGGGCCGGCTGGCGCCACCTCCAGCATAAGAGCATTCCCGTCCCGGCAGGAGGGCACGTTATGATCTGCCGCAATCCAGAGCATTTCTGCTGGCCAGTGGAACGCCGCTCGGGCCGGCCGGTACGCAGGCAACCGCGGCGCGGCCCTGGCGGCGCGGACGCGAGCTGCCGCTGCACCTGCACCGCGGGCCGCGGGTTCCTCCGGTTCCCCGGCGGCCGCGCCGCCCGCGCGACGCGCTCGAAGCGGGCCGCTGGATATCGATCCCGTCTGGCCTCGCGTACCGGCACCCAACGTCCCGTCCGGGCGCAAACGGCTGGCGCGGCGACTGGCCGTTCAGTCAGCATGGTACGAATGAGCCGTTTTCAGGGCGCGCACCGCAGCGCCGTCGCCGCCGGGGTGCGCAGCCGGAAGCCGGCTTGCGAATTCCCTGTCCGGCCAGGCGTGCTAAAATATGTCGATTTCTAACTGTGATTTGTCAACTCTCGGCATCATGCATAACGGCCATAACGGCGCAGATGGGGCGATCGCGCGCGTGCCAGTCAAGGAGATCCAGTGACGAGTCCGGTTTTCGACAACTCGACGCTGCGGCAACGGGTATACGAGCACCTGCGCGAAGAGATCATGGCCGACCGCTTGCCGCCGGGCACGGAATTGTCTGAAGCTGCCCTGTCCAAGGAGTTGTCGGTGAGCCGCGGGCCGATCCGGGAGGCGATCGGCCGGCTCGCGGCCGAGGGGCTGGTCACGGTACGCCCGCGGCGCGGCGCGGAGGTCCGGGCCATCACCGCGGAGGAGCTGATCGACGCGTACGAGGTCCGGGAGGCGCTCGAGGTCCTGGCCGTGCGGCTCGCGGTGCCACGGGTCACCGAGGCAGACCTGGCCAGGCTCGGCCAGCTGGTCGACAGCATGGCCGAGCACGCCAGGAACGGCGCCGTTGACGATTTCTTTGCCGCCAACGTCGCCTTCCATGAGCTCATATGCGAGCTGAGTGGCAACGAGAAGCTGCTGCAGGTCCATCACCACCTGGCTGGCGAAATAGGCAGGTTCCAGACTCGGACGCTGGCGCTTCGCGGCAATCTGGAGGGCTCGGTGACCGAGCATCGCGCCATCCTGGCCGCTATCGGGCGGCGCGATGCCGCCGGGGCCGCCGACCTTACCGCGGCGCATGTCCGGGTTCCCGCGCGGCGACTGCAGGAGATGCTGCACGCGGACACTGCGCCCGGAGCTGGTGACCGGGCCGGCGCGCCTGGATGACATCTGGAGATTCTTGTGCTGGAAGGATGCCGTGACGATGACAGACCTTCGGGTTACCCGAGCCGGCGCCGTACTCGGCGTGGCTGACTTTGCCGCCTCGCTCCGGTTTTACCGAGACAAGCTCGGCCTGGAGCTCGTCGCCAGCTACGACGATCCCCCGTACGCCACGCTTACCTGCGCGGGAGCACGCATCTCGCTCGCCGAGCAAGGTCATCCCGCCCCGGACCTCCCCGGAGTGTCGATGTCGGCGCCGGCGGATCCGGCGATGCCGGACGTCGTCCTGGTCCTCGAGGTGGAGGACGCGGACGCGGCACGCGCCGAGCTGGAGATACGCGCCGTGCAGTTCCCGGCCGACACCTACCATCCGCCATGGGGCGGCAGCCGCTTCTTCTGCGTGGATCCAGATGGCTACCTGGTCGAGATCGAGGAGCCGGCATGAGAGCGGTCACGGTCGCGGAGCCGGGCAGCGTCAAGGTCATCGACGTTCCCGAACCCCGGATCCTGAACTCCACGGACGCCGTGGTCCGGGTAACGGCCGCCGCAATCTGCGGTGCCGACCTGTTCCCGATGCACGGGCTGACCCCCGGCTTCGATAACGCCACCGTCCTCGGGCACGAGTTCGTCGGAACGGTCGCTGAAGCCGGCGCGGATGTCAAGCGCCTCCAGGTCGGCCAGCGAGTCGTGTGCTCCAGCACGGTATCCGACGGAACCTGCCCGCACTGCCGGGCAGGTCGCCCGACCCAGTGCCAGGGCAGGTCGCTGTTCGGATACTCCGGGGTCTACCCGCGCACCGACGGCGGGCAAGCCGAGCTGGTCCGGATTCCGCTGGCCGACCGGTGCCTGCTGCCGCTGCCCGAGGCGCTGTCAGACGAGCAGGCCCTGGTCCTGGCCGACATACTCCCGACCGGCTACGCCGCGGTGCGGAATTCGGGGGCGGGCCCCGCCGACGTGATCGTCGTGCTCGGCTGCGGTCCGGTCGGCCTGATGGCCGTGCTCTGCGCCGCGGGTTTCAATGACAAGGTGATCGCCGTAGACGGGATTCCCGCGCGCAGGCAGCTGGCCGCGGAGTTTGGCGCGGTACCGGTGGCGCCCGACGAGGCAGAGCGCATCGTCAGCGGGCGTACCGGCGGTCTCGGCGCGGACGCGGTCATTGAGGCGGCCGGAAGCCCCGGTGCCCTGGACATGGCGCTCCGGCTGCCCCGGGGACGGGGAACCGTGTCGGTCGTCGGGGCTCACTTCGAGCCCGATTACCGGCTGGATGCCGGGCGGATGTTTGAAGCCGAGCTGACCCTCCGGTTCAGCATCGGCGACCCCATCTCCGACCGGGAGCACCTCATGCGCACGGTGCTGGATCAAAACCTCGCGCCGGAGCGGATGTTCTCGCACCGTTTGCCGCTGGCCGAGGCGCCAACGGCGTACCGGCTCTTCGATGAGCGAGTCGCCACCAAGGCGCTGCTCAGGCCGTAACGGCGATCCTCGGCGGGCCGTCCGGGGCGACCGACGCAGGCCTGGTGGCCCGGGCGCGGCGCTGGGTATACTGCCCTCACGCCGCTCGGATGAGCGTGACGTGCCGACGTCCTCAGGGGGGGCCATGACGCATACAACCATGGGCGAAATCGGGGAGCTTCGCGCGGCGATGGACGGGCCGGTCATCGGGCCCGAAGACGCAGGCTTCGACGACGCGCGGCGGGTATGGAACGCCCAGATCAACCGGCACCCGGCGGTGATCGCCCGGTGTGCCTCGGCAGCCGACGTGGCCGCGGCGATCGGATTCGCGCGCGAGCACCGGCTGGACATATCGGTGCGCGCGGGCGCGCACAACACCGCGGGCACGGCCGTCTGCGACGACGGCCTGATGATCGACCTGAGCCAGCTGAACGAGGTCACGGTCGACCCGGCCGCCCGGCGGGCACGGGTCGGCGGGGGCGCTCTGCTGGCGGATCTGGACGCGGCCGCCCAGGCCCACGGCCTGGCCGTGCCCGCCGGGCTGGTCAGCCACACCGGCGTCGCAGGGCTTACCCTGGGCGGCGGCATGGGGTGGCTGACCCGCAAGTACGGCCTGAGCATCGACAACCTGGTCTCGGCCGAGGTGGTCACCGCTGACGGCCGGATACTGCGGGCGGCGGCGGACGAGCACCCCGACCTCTTCTGGGCGATCCGCGGCGGCGGGGGCAACTTCGGCGTGGTCACCTCGTTCGAGTTCCAGCTGCACGAGGTCGATCCGCTGGTGCAGCTCGGGCTGTTCTTCTGGCCGCTGGACCAAGGCCCGCAGGCGTTGCGGCTGGCCCGCGAGATCACCGCGGCGATGCCGGGCGAGATCAACGCCGTGATCGGTGCGATTAACGCGCCCCCTGCGCCCTTCGTCCCCGAGCAGTTCCACTTCGCGCCCGGGTACGTACTGGTCATGACCGGATTCGAAGCCGCACCCGAGCACGCCCAGCTGGCCACCCGGATCCGCGAGAGCCTGCCGCCCCTGTTCGACCTGGTCACGCCGATACCGTACGTCGAGCTGCAGAAACTACTCGACGAGGCCGGCGCCTGGGGCCTTTACGCCTACGAGAAAGGCACCTACGTCGAGGACCTGTCCGACGGGGTCATCGAGGTGGTCACCGAGCGCGTCCCGCGGAAGAACTCGCCGCTGTCGATGGTGCTGTTCTACCGGCTCGACGGCGCCTACTGCCGGGTCGCAGATGACCAGACGGCATTCAGCGGCGGGCGCTCGCCGCGCTACGCCGTCTTCATCGCCGGCCTGGCGCCGGACGCCGGGCTGCAGGCCGCCGAACGCGGCTGGGTCCGCGACCTCTGGGAGGCGCTGCGCCCGTACGCCATCGGCAGCGGCGACGGCTACATCAACGGCATGACCGACTTCTACGAAGACGAGCTCCGCGGCAGCTACGGCATCGCCAAGCACGAACGGCTGGCCAGGATCAAGGCGGAGTACGATCCCGGCAACGTATTCCACATCAACGCCAACATCCGGCCCGCCTGACGGCACCCTCATCACGATCGCGTCCGGCCGGGCTGCCCCGGGCGCAGGCCATGATCGCTGGCCGCGGGTCCGGGCCTGATCGTCGCCGGCGGGCTGCCGGATCAGTGCGAACACGGCCTCGGGCTGCTCGACGGCGTCAGCCAATGCCGGGCGCGATGGCCTGCGTGAACTGGGCCAGCACGTCGCCTTGTCCTGACTGGTCGATCGCGCTTACCGGCGGCCGGTGCCAGAGCCAGCAGTCCAGGTCGGCGGCGCTGCCGCCGATGAGCGCCGACGCCGGCTCCCCGGAATCGCTGTCGGCCACGTGAAAGTCCGTCTCGTCGTACCAGGTTCCCTCCGGGTCCGTCCCGGTGAACCGGCCCAGCGTGACGAGCCAGGTATCGCCCGTGTCAGTGGCCCGGATCCGCAGCGTCTTGGATTCATCGGGGGCAAAGCTCCCCCACGCCGGCACTCCGCTGTACATCACCCGCAGCACCTCGTCCACGCCGTCGGCACTCAGCCAGGGATCCATCGGGGTCCGCTGGCCGGCGGTCACCTCGGCGTCGATCCTGTGAATCAGCGCCTCATGGGCCTGCTTGCGCCGGATAAAGCCGACGGTGTGATCATCGGACCAGGTCCACGCCGGGGTGTCGGCGGTACCCAGGCCCAGGATCTGCCGAAGGTCCCGGCTGGCCCGCTGGTAGAACTCCAGCAATCCGGCCCGGCCGGGCGGGCGTTCCGGCTGGAGCTGTCTGGCTTCGGGACCGGTCAGGTGGTCGCGCACGATGATGGCCCACCATGATTGCACCCAGGCCAGGTGCCAGAGCAGGTCATCAGCGTTCCACTCCGGACATGACGGCACAGGAGCCTGCGGCGGGGCGGACATGATCGCCTCGGCGAAGCGAGCCGACTCGCGCGTCAGGTGAGCGAGATAATCCGGTCCGGTGGGCACAGGTGGACACTACCCGCAGTCTGGGCCGGGGCCGGCGGCCGGCCGCCCGGCCGCGTGCTCCCGGCGAGCAACCGGGTGCCGTGCCCGCCGCGTGCGCGCTTGTGAGATCCTTGTCGGTGTCGCACGATGACCAGCGGCCGGGGTGGATCAATCCCGGCCAGAAGGGGGGTTCAGCGTGCCTTCGTATCTCATTCAAGTGGCCTACACGCCTGATGCGTGGGCGGCGATGGTCAAGCAGCCGCAAAACCGGCTCGAGGCGGTCCGTCCGGTTGTCGAGAAGCTGGGCGGGAAGTTCGAGCACGCGTGGCTGGCCTTCGGCGAGTACGACATCGTCGGCGTCGTCGAGCTGCCCGATAACACCGATGCCGCCGCGTTCTCGATCGCCGCTGCGGCAGGAGGGGCTCTGAAGGCGTTCAAGACCACCCCGCTGCTGAGCGTGGAAGAAGGAGTCGAGGCCATGCGCAAGGCGCGAGAGGCGGGGTATCGCCGGCCCGCCGGATAGCGGCCCCGTCAGTTACTCGTCAAGCGCCGCTACTCGACGTAGAAGAGGCGCTTGTTGACGAATTCCTCGACGCCGAGAGGGCCTAGCTCGCGGCCGAAGCCGGAGCGCTTGGTGCCGCCGAAGGGCAGGTCCGCGCCCTCGCCTGCCGGGGTGTTTACGTTGGCCATGCCGACTTCCAACTGCTCGGCGACCTTGATGGCCCGCTCCTGGTCGGTCGAAAAGACCGCGCCGCCCAGGCCGAAGTCGACCGCGTTAGCGAGCTGGACCGCCTCGTCGTCGGTGCTGACCTTGTAGACGACGGCGACCGGGC
>JASIGD010000583.1 GCA_030045295.1 Streptosporangiaceae bacterium | reverse complement strand
AACGTCAGCCACGGGTGCGTGAACCTGCCGCCCGCGGACGCGGAGACCTACTACAACCTGGCCGTGCCCGGCGACCCGATCACGATCACCGACAGCACCGCGGCCGGCCGGTGGGATGACGGCTGGACCGAGTGGTTCCTTTCCTGGTCGCAGTATCTGCAGGGCAGCGCGCTGGGCCAGGCCGTGATGGCCGGCCCGCAGGGCAGCACGTTCGTCAGCCCGTCCTCGCTTCCGCCGGACACCGCCACCGCCCCGCTCGGCACGTCGGCACCCGGCAACTTCTACGCCGGCACCGCGAACTTCGGCTAAGCCGCTTCCCAGCGCGAGGCGACGCCCTGGCCTACGCCGATGCACACGGTGGCGGCTCCGGCCGAGGAGCTACAGGCCAGCGTGGACTCGGACATCTCGGCGGTGGCTCACGGCTGGCTGGTGCTGACTGCCGGAGGTGCCGGCGGCCGGATGACCTTATGGTGGGGCAGGAGGTGGGGCAGGAGGTGCGTGGCGACCGGAGGGCCGACCAGCAGGACGGCCGACAGCGCGACAAGCACGCCGCCCGCCATCAGCTTGGTGCCGTTGGTGAGGCGTTCTGCGCTGAGCCGCAGGCTCCCAGTGCGCGCTTTCCGGCCGAGCAGCTGGCCGACCATGATGGCTAGGAACGCCTGGATGACAATGGCGGTGATGACGTCGGCCGCTGGCAGCCTGCTGAAGCTGAGCGTGAAGCCCACCACCAGTTCATCGAGACTGATGCCAAGGCCGAGCCCGATGACGGAAAGGCCGCGCGCTCCCACCAGCGCCCTCGCCTTGCCTGCCTCGTCATCGTCATCGTCATCGCCGTTGAGGCCCTCGTCCAGCATCAGGAGGCCCAGGCCGCCGACGACCACGGGGATGACAATCGGGACGATATACCGGCCGACGAAAGTCAGGTCGACGGTGTCGGCCAGGTGAGTGCGGTAGGCCAGGCGAAGTTGGTAGGCCTCGGCCGGGCTGCCGAGCTGGTAAGGGTCGATGACCAGGTGGCGGGGGCTGCTGACCAGGTGAGTCAGCGGCGTCCCCAGTGCGATCCCGACCAGCGGCATTCCGGCCTCGAATGCGATCAACAGCCCGATGACGCGTATCCGTTGCACGCGGGTCAGGCGCATTTCCCCCAGCACGGCAAATGAGACAGCAAAGGTATCAAGACACAAAGGCAGGGTGAAGGCCAGCAGTTTGAGCATGTCCCGACCCTTCACTACCTGGAGTGACCGCCCCGCCCGTGGTGGGTTGACCTGGCATCACGAGGAGGTAACACCCATTGAACGGCGGATCGGCCCGGCAGGTGCAGTGTTCCGCAAAAAAGACCGGCTACCTTACCCTTATGCGGGGCGGGGGCCTGATGAAACAGCGACCGCGACTATACCACTGGACAAAGGCGAGCGCAGGGTTGTCATAGCTTGGTAAGAGGTTGTGCATAAAATTCCGGGGATGGAGCCGGGGACCCAAAGGCAGTAGGCCAGCAGCACCGGGCAAGAACGCGGCCAGGCGCCCGGCTCCGGAGAATCTGGGGTCGCCGTAGCGCTGCCAGGCTCGTCTGCGGGCCGGCGAGCAACGCCAACACCCGTTACCCGTACGGAGGAACTGACCGTATAGAGGCGTAATTTGATAACGCTTTCGGTCACGTGCGGGTGAGGTCCGGACATTTGCCTCGTGTATCTCAAGGTTATCACTCCACTATCACCCTACGATCACGCGCCCCATCTGCGACGTTAGAGGCCTGCAATAGATTTCGATCTTCCAAATTTCCCGCGTCATGCCGCCTAGCTGGTCTAACGTATCTCTCCTAGGGCGGAACGGCGGACGTGGAGGTGGATTGGGTGCATGACGGGCGCCGGTCCACATGGCGACGCCGCATGCAAAAAAGTGGTATGACGCGTATTGCGGCCCAGCTCGCCGTGCCTGTGACGCTAGGCCTGGTGATCGGCGGGGTGATCGCGTTCCAGGCGGGCTCGAGCAACTCAGGTAGTGACCCGGTGCCTCTGGGTGTTCCGGTGAGCCCGAGTCCCTCGGCCACCGCTCCGACGTCGACGACGACTCCAGCGACGACCCTGACGACCAATGTCAACTGTGACATCATCGTTCCGGCTAACCCGCTCAGCCCGCGGGGCCTGGCCACGCCGTATCAACTCACCGGCACGGACGGACAGTCGCCGGCAGCCTCTGGCTGCGAGATGACCAACGCGGTCAACCTGGGGGCGTTCGTCCAGGCCACGATCCTGGATCCGGCCACCGGGGCGCTGTCGGTCTATGACCCGCTCGTGGTTACGAAGGGCACCAGGCCGGCGGTGGTGCCCAGGGTGCCGACGATCCCGGCGAACGCGGTCGTGACGATCGACTTCGGGTTCAACGGCACGGACCTGTTCCAGGTGGGGACGACGCCGACCACGCTCGCGGACGCCGACTGCGTCAACGGCCAGACGGGGTCGATCTTCGGGCAGGTGTCGTTCTGCAACGGGATCAACTTCTTCAACGCGGTGAAGAAGGCCGAGCGGGAGGGCGTGCTCAAGGTGCCGTCCCCGGGTACCTCGGCCAAGATCATCCCGTCCGGCGGCCACGGGGGCACGGGCCAGACGTGCCCGGTCACGCGCAACTTCGAGGTGGCCGGCCCGGACCAGGGCGGCAACGTGACCACCGAGTACCTGCTGAACCCGCTCACCGGCCAGACGGCGCAGGACACCACGGCCAACGCAGGCAACATGGCGGGGGCGACGCTGCTGCACAGCCGCAGTGACAACACCCTGCTCGACCTGTTCCTCGACCCGCTCCTCGGGTGCACCCCGTTCCAGGCCCCTGACCTGGCCAACAACGACCAGCCGACCACTTCCCAGACGTTGGACGAGATACTGTCGGGCGCGTATCAGCCGAAGATCGCGGCGCTGGTGCCGGAGAACGACGAGCTGGTGCTGAACGGCGACGATCAGTTCGACGCGGCCAAGACCGACATGTACCGCGAGGAACTCGGCCAGGCGCCGATCAGCAACCAGAACGACAAGACCAGCAGCCCCGCGATGTACTGCCAGAACATCGTCAACATCCAGACGCCGTTCCTGGCCGCCAACCAGAACCTGCTCGCCACCGGCCAGTCGCCGTCGGCGGGGGCCGGCGACAACCTGCTCACCTTCATGGCCAACCGGCTGAGCACGTCGTTCGTCAATCTTGCCTGCCAGCACTTCCGCCTGACGAATCCCGTCACGGTCATCCGGAACGGTGCGGGCGTGGCGGTCGCGGCGACCTTCAACGCCGCCGCGCAGACGGCGAACCCGTCCGGGATGTGAGCATCGTGACAAGCAGCCGGACGATGCATGTTCAGGAAGCAGGCGAAAGCGGACAGCGCACGCGTGCGGAAGACGACCCGGGCGCGAGTGATGACGCGAAGTACGGCCAGGCCCTGCCGGAAGCCTGGCGGAACAAGCGCTTCAGGATCTCTGTGATCGCGGCGGCGGTCATCCTCGCGGCGGGGCTCGGCTTCGGCGCCGGCAGGGCTGTCGGGCTCGGTGACACGGTGATCAACACGGCGATTCCCCGGCCGGCCACGGCGCACACCGCGTTCATCGAGGACGACGACGAAACTGCCCAGGACAACCAGGCGAACATCCTTGAATCGGCGGCTCTCGGCATGGTCCACGTCCTGTCGGGCGGGACCTCGGTCGGGATCGGCCTGGTGCTCACTCAGTCGGGGAAGGTGCTGACCACTTACCAGCCCTCCGCGGGTGCGGCGGACCTGGCGGCGGAGTACGTCCTGTCCCGCATGACCTTCAAGGCCAAGGTGATCGGCGTGGACGCGGCGGCGGGCCTGGCGCTGCTCCAGCTGGAAGGCGCAAATGGGAGGCCGTTCTCGACCGCCCCGGTCGGGAACTCGGCCACGATCGTCAAAAGCGCGGAAGCCTCCAGGCAGTCCTCCTATCATGTGCCGGGCGAGGTCTACGACACCGCGATCGGCACCACGGGCAGGGCGGATGCCCTGACCATCGACGTCGGGACCCTGGTCACCCTGGACACGACCGTCACCGTCGGCAGGACGACCCGGAGCGGGCTCATGGCATCGGTGCTGCAGTCCGCGGTGCCGTCGGCGATCGGCGGCCCGCTGGTAAACCTGAACGGCCAGGTGATCGGCATCATTGTCGGGGGTTCGGGGAGCGGCCTCCACGTCGTCGGCTACGCGATCCCGATCAACACGGCGCTCGCCGTCGCCACGCAGATAGACGACGGCAACTCCTAGCGGGAACCGTCACACCGCGGGGCCGATCGCCCGGCGCGGCCACCCCCGCGATGTCGCGCTGACCACACTATGACGTCCGGCATGATGTAACGCCGTTGCTGGCAGGACGCACTGCCGTTCAGCTTGGCGGCCGCGGCTGGGTGTCCCGGATCTCGGCAGCGCAGTGAGTGCTCCGCGCATTCCTGTCAGTTGTCGAACCCGGCGCCTGGCTCGCCTGGACCGCGCCGCGCTCATTCACACGGCTGATCGGTGCCAAATCGCGATGAGCGGCCTATCCGCGGCCATTTAGGTGCAACAGGTGTTTCAACCTGGACCGGCTTATCCGTAGCCATTAAGGTGCAACATGTGTTTCAAGCCGGACCGGCTTATCCGCGGCCATTCGGATGCAACAGGTGTTTCAACCCGGAAGTGTCCTTGATTCGCGCGAAAACACATATTACAACATATTACGAACAGCACGGAACTCTTGACAGTCATCCTATTAGCATTTTACGCTCCTGCCACCTCGCAAGCGACCCGCCCCTCGCCAGCAGGCAGGGGAACGGCCAAACCGAAAGGTCGAAGTAGCATGGGTGGTTTCAATTACCTGGCTTTCTTTCTCCTAGGCGTCGATTCGCTGATCGCCTGCATCGTCACGGGACCGATGTTCATCAAACAGCGGAAACGCGACCACAGTGAACTCAGGTCGCCGGACGAGCACGAGCACGCATCACAGTGGAAGTGGTGGGCGATCGGGGGTGTGTCAGCCCTGGCATTGCCGTACGGGCTTTCGTACGGAGCCGGAGACGGAATCGGGTACCTGATCGGCACTATGTTCCACTTCTCCGTGTCAGACACGCTCAGCACAGTGCTCGAGACCACGCTGCTCGTCGCGCTCGGCCTCTACTGGATCGGGATCTACTTCGTCGCGAGGAAGATGCAGACATCGGAGCGGCTGGCTACATGGTCGTGGCGAGGCATCTGGGTTCTGCCGGTGGCCCTGAGCATCGACAACATGACCTACGGTGCGGTTACAGGCGTGCCCGCGCACGCCTCGGTCTGGGCCTCGGCGGGCCTGCAGGCGCTGGCGAGCGGCGGATTGGGCCTGATCGGCCTCGCGATCGGAATTAGCCTCGCGGTCCTGATCCCGGCGCTGCGCACTCGGATGTACCGCACATTTGGGATCGTGGGCGTCGGCGTGATCGTCACGGCGGCTGTTCTGGCCGTCACCGGCTGGTAAACCGATCGTGCGCGAGCCCCAGTCCGCAGCCTGCGGGCTGGGGCAACCCACGTCAGCTGGCCTCGTCGACCAGCCCGCGGAGGGCCGGGATCGCATTGAGGCGGCGGCAGTCACAGCCGCAAGGAGCCAGGATTCCGGATCTTCAGCGGAACCACTCCTCCTTCGGTATACCCATCTCGACGGTGCAGGCTCCTGACCCGACGAGCGCAGCGGCGACCAGGGACGCATGCCGTGCATCGAGCAGATCGGCGAATGGCCCGCCCGCAGCATCTGGAAGATTCCTAGCGTCGGCCGCTTCGGAGATATCCAGGGTTTCAAGAAGCAACTACCACTCCTTTAGACCGCGCATAACGGTTCACAAAAGAATTAACGAGTAGTCGGATACGCACTGTCGCAAACCATTATCGATACCTATCCAACCGGCTCCCTGATGGCCTGGCACCACATGCTCGCTGCTCACGCTGACATGATCCACCCCCAGGGAACCCCAGAAGGAAGGTTGCTTGCCGGGATTGGCATCATAACCCGCGGGTTGTAATATGTGGTATGGCATGCTCGGATGTTCTGGCGTGAAACAGGTGTTGCATCTCTATGGGCGCGGATAGCTCCTCGTCAGGCTGGCTGCTGCTCTTGGCCCAACTTCCCAGCAAACCGTCCAGCGCTCGGGTGGCGCTCTGGCGCCGCCTGCGGGCAGTCGGCGCGACCACAATGGTGAATGGCGCCTGGGTGCTGCCGGATACGGCGTCGCATACGGAGTTCTTTGAGCAACTGCTGGCAGGCATTCTCCGGCAAAGCGGGACGGGATTCCTATTGAACATCCCGGGCTCGTCGCCGGAAGTGAATGAAACGATCGTACAGCGTTTCCGGGCTGACCGGACCCGGGAATATGACGAGTTTTCCGAGCGATGCTCCGCTCTTCTCGATGAGATCAGCAAGGAGACCAGTGCCGGGAAGTACACGTTCGCCGAAATGGAAGAGGGCGAGCAGGATCTGGAGAAACTGGCACGGTGGCTGGCCAAGATCCAGGCACGGGACTTTTTTCCCGACCA
>JASIGD010000582.1 GCA_030045295.1 Streptosporangiaceae bacterium | reverse complement strand
TAGAGCAGATCCCCCGCCTGGGTGACAGCGTTGGTGGTGTCCAGCAGCGTCTTGCCGGCCATCGCGGCAGTGTCTAGTGCGGTGATCGCCTCAAGGGCGACGGCGCCGGTGATGGCGTTCACGATGACATCGCCGGCCGCCAGCGCATCCTGCAGGCTGGTGACTTCGAAGTCTGGGTCCGTGGCCGAGGCGTCTCGCGCGCCGAAAACGACGTCGTGGCCGCCCTTCTTCCACCCGGCACCGAGAGCGTGCGCGACTTTCCCGCTGCCGAGGATAGCGATCTTCACTGGTATTTCCTTCCGCGCAGGTCGATGTGGTGCCGGCTGCCCGGCGCGAACCAGGGCCGCTGGTAGCGGCCAGCGTCGAACTGAGACACGTGCAGCCCCGGAGTATCGCCGGGCACGGGGCAGCATCCAGCAGGTCAGTTCCGTGGACCCACCTCAGAGCATAACACGATAAATTCCGGGGAATCTAGTTCCCGTTAACTAATCGTGTCTCGGCACGTCAGACTGGTGCAATCTGCTGCTGCTGGCCTATACCAGGGCCGAGCGGCACCAGGCCCCGTCCTGCCGATTTCCCGAGTCCGGCGTACCGTTATCTCGCCGGGCCCGGTCCGCAGGGAGGCGGCATGACCAGTCACGAGATCAGGATCGACAGGACCAAGACGCTGCTGGAGGAGCCGGCGGGCGGCCATAACCGGTGGCACCCGGACATACCGCCGGTGGTCCGGTGCCGGCCCGGGGATGAGGTGGTGATGGAGACCCGGGACGCCCTGGACGGGCAGGCGGGCCCGGGGGTCACCGCGGACGGCCTGGCCGCGCCGAACCTGGACGTGGTGCACCCGCTGACCGGGCCGGTCTACGTGCAGGGCGTCGAGCCCGGCGACGTGCTGGCCGTGGAAATCCTCGACATCGAGCCCGACCGGTACGGGTTCACGGTCCAGCTGCCGGGGTTCGGGTTCTTGCGTGATGAGTTTCCCGAGCCGTTCAAAGTGGGCTGGGACATCGCTGACGGCTGGGCGACCTCCGCTGATCTGCCCGGAGTGCGCATCCCGGGTTCGCCGTTCATGGGGACGATCGGGCTGCCGCCCGGCCGCGAGCTGCTGGCGGCGACCATCGCCCGGGAGCAGGCGCTGCTGGAGCGGGGCGGGCTGGTGTTGCCGCCGTCGCCGGCGTCCGCGGTGCCCGCCGATCCGGCGATCGCGGCCGAGGCGCTGCGCACGATCCCGCCGCGCGAGCAGGCCGGGAACGTGGACATCAAGCAACTCGGCCAGGGCGCCACGCTGCTCATCCCGGTCGGCACGCCGGGCGGGCTGTTCTCGGCCGGCGACGCGCACTTCGCCCAGGGCGACTGCGAGACCTGCGGTACGGCCATCGAGATGGCCGCGACACTGCGGGTGCGCTTCGGGCTGCGCAAGGGCGAGGCAGCGGCCGGGAACATCCGTGACCTCAGGTTCACCAGGCAGGACTACTACCTGCCGCCCGAGTTCGCCGCCCCGCGCCGGTTCTTCGCCACCACCGGCATCTCGGTGACCCGGGACGGGGTGAACCATTCCGAGGACGTCACCCTCGCCGCCCGGAACGCGCTCCTGAACATGATCGACCACCTGGGAGAACGAGGCTGGACACGGCAGCAGGCTTACGCTATCTGCAGCGTGGCCGTGGACTTGAAGATCAGCCAGGTCGTGGACGCCCCGAACATGCTGGTGTCCGCGTTCCTCCCCGAAGACATCTTCGTCAGCTAACGCGGCACAAGGCTTTCCGGCCTAATCGGAAGAGTGCCCGCGGCGGCGCGCAACGACCAGCATGCGCCACCCGGCGAGGCATAGGACGATGCCGACGAGAATCAGCGTGTCCATGGGCAGGTCGGCGCTGCCTACCGCACTCGCCGCGCCAGCGGCGATAAGCGCGAAAGCGCCAAACGCGATCAGGGTGATTCCATGCCGGCGCAGGCCGCTGGTCCTTGCGCTCTTGTGACCGCCGGTTTTCCATCCTGCGCTGTTCCGCATCGCCACAGGCCGAGGATACTCCGCGGCTCACTCCCCCGTCGCGCTCTCATACCGCGGACACGGGCCGCGCGAGTACGACGACCACTGACCGGACGTGAAGCCACGACCCGCTTTTTACCAGCTGGCCCGAGACAGCGTGCTTTTGATGATGCGCAGCACGAGATCTGGCTCACGCAGCGGCGGCAGGTGGTCCATCCCGGGCGCCACGGTCAGCTCACATCCCGGGATACAGGCTGCGGCGTGCCTGTCGGCCTCGATTAGCGCGGGATAGTCGGCGTCACCGACCAGCAGCGATGTCGGGACGGCGATCTGGTCGAGCCGGTCGAAAACCGGCGGATCCTGCTGCTGCAGATCGCGGGATGAGATCTCCGCCACAGCGGCCGAACGGAGCTGCTCCATGACGGCGGGAGTGGGCCCGGCGGCTGCCCATGCGCGCTGCATCAGGCCGGCCAAGGCCTCCACGTCCCCCGCCTCCAGCGCACGCCCGTATTCGGCGTCCAGCTCGGCATCCGGTTCCTCAAGCCACCGATAGCCAGGCACCCCCGGGCACAGCAGCACCAGCGCGGACACCCGCGCCGGATGCTCCACGGCCAGGCCCAGCGCGGAGCCGCCGCCCTGGCTGCACCCCACGATGGCGACCCGATCCAGGCCGAAGTGATCGAGCACCGTGATCAGGTCGGCGAGCAAGGAGAACTTCACCGTCGGCGCGGCAGACCGGCCGAAACCACGGGCGTCGTACCGGATAACCCGCCAGGGCGCGGTCAGCGCGGGCAGCACCGGTTCCCAGATCCGCGAGTCGCCGACACCCGGATGCAGCAGGACGAGCGGCGGGCCGCCGCCGCCGCTATCGTCGGCCC
>JASIGD010000581.1 GCA_030045295.1 Streptosporangiaceae bacterium | reverse complement strand
ATGATGGCAGAAACCCGGCCGGCGGGTCAGGCAGAGCGGCAGCGGCGCCAGAACGACCGCAGCAACGACTCGCGCACCGAAGGCGCCGGCCATGCGGAGGTGATGCAGGAGCCTGAGTTGATCGGTGGCGCGAGCGGTCTGGGGCGGAATCAAGCCATGGTCGCGATGGTTGCTACTGCCATGAATGTCGAGATCTGGTCTGACGTCGTCTGCCCGTGGTGTTACATCGGCAAGCGCCGGTTTGAGCGCGCGGTTGCCTCCTTCGGTCATCCTGGCGACGTGACGATCACCTACCGGTCCTTCGAGCTCGACCCGGACGCGCCCGCGCAGCGCAGCGGAACCCAGGCCAAGCATCTGGCCCGCAAGTACGGCATGACGATCGCCCAGGCCGAACAGGCCAGCCAGCAGATGACCGAGCGCGCGGCCGCTGATGGCCTGGACTTCCGGTTCGATCTCATCCGCGGCGGCAACACCTTCGACGCCCACCGGCTGCTCCACCTGGCCAAAGATCACGGTCTGCAGCCGGAGATGAAGGAGCGCCTGCTGCGCGCCACCTTCACTGAAGGCCTCCCGATCGCCGACAAGCCCACCCTCGTGCGCCTGGCCACCGAAGTCGGCCTGCCGGCCGAGCACGTCCAGGCCGTCCTCGACGGGGACGCCTACGCCGACGCGGTGCGAGCCGACGAGCAGCAGGCCGCGCGGTACGGCATCACCGGCGTGCCGTTCTTCGTCGCCGACGGCAAGTACGCGGTCAGCGGCGCACAGCCGCCCGAGGTGCTCCTGCAGTTGCTGCGGCGGGCGTACGACGAGACAAGCGAGCCGCCGCCCGTTGCCGTCACGACCGACAGCAACGACGAAGCGAGCTGCGACGGCGACTCCTGCGCGGTCGGCTAACTCGTCCACGCGACCCCGGCACTATCCAGCTCAAGCTGCTCGTCGAGCCGCTCACCGCCCACCGGCATGTCAGCCACTCCACGTCGGCGATCAGGTCGCTCACGGCCGCCGAGTAGGCCAGCGCGGTGCCGTGCAGGCGTCGCCAGGCTGAACAACACGGCCACCCTGGCGTGGCAGGGAACGCTCAGTAGTAGCCGGTGCTGCCGTCGACGCGCTCGCGGAGCAGGTCGGCATGGCCGTTATGGCGCGCGTACTCCTCGATCATGTGGGTGACGATCCAGCGTAGTGACCAGGGCTGGCCCGTGCGTTCAGACGCCTGCTTGCTGAGCACGTCCAGGCTCGCGGCTTGCGCGACCACCTGCCGCGACACGGCGCACTCGCGTTCGAAGCAGTTGAACGCCTCCGCCGGGTCGGCCTGGTCGACGTCGTTGAAGTCGGCATCCTCATCGGCGGACCTGTCGTAGAGATCGGGCACGTTCTCGCCGAGGAAGACCTGCTGGAACCAGCCGCGCTCTACCTCGGCCATGTGCCGGACCAACCCCAGCAGGGATAGGGTGGAGGGCGGGACGGCGCGCCGCCGCAGTTGCTCGGCGGTGAGGTCCTCGCATTTCCAGACCAGGATTCCCCGGTGATGCTCCAGCCAGCCGGTAAGCATCTCGCGCTCGCCCGCGTTCTGCGCCGGTCGCGCCCGGTCCGTCGCCATACGGGGACCCTCTCACGGCCCGGCCCGGCCGCGCCACCCGGTTTTGAGACGCTGGCCGCGCCGTCGACGCGCCCGCGGAGCACGCCGGCATGTGCAGGCATACCGGTGGTGCGGGGCCGAGGGGCTCGGGGATCGCTTGCCCGCCGAGGCGCTCCAGGCTGCGGACGTGGCTGTTGGCCAGACGCTGGGCGTCCGCGCGCTGTTCGTAGTAGCCGCGGGTCGGCTGGTTGTCCTCTTCGTCGATGTCAGTCCGTTGCTGCCGTCGGCCTCACCGCGTCGTAGCGGAGTCCGCTAAGCAGCAGCGCGACCATTCGATAGGCGCGCGAGGTGTCGCCGGTCCCGGGCGGTGGAATGCAGAGATTCGCGATCGCGCCGAGCAGGTCCAGCGCATTCGTGCCAGAGCCGATCAATCCTGCGTCCTCAGCCCGGTCAAGGAGGATCTGAAGCGCCGGCCCGGCGTGTTCCTCGAAGTACTCGCGCAGGCCGCTGAAGGCGGGATCCCCGGAGTGGAGCGCAGCTGCCAGTCCGTGCTTCGTTGCGACGAAGTCAATGTAGCGATTCACCCAGCGGTCCAACGCCTCGCCGGGCTCATAGGACCCGGACAGGGACGTGGCGGTGGCAAGAAGGTCGTCGATCTCGCGGTGGAAAACCGCCGAGATGAGGTCGGCGCGGGTGGGGAAGTGGCGATACAGCGTGGCGGTCCCGACGTCGGCGCGTGCGGCGATGGCGCGCACACTAACGTCGACGCCGCTGCTGACGAATTCCTCCTTGGCGGCGGCCAGCAGCGCGTCGATGTTGCGCTGCGCGTCGGCACGGGGCACCATTCACCTCCTTGCTAAGTGGGACAGTGTCCCATATAGTTCTCTCGGTAGTGGGACATCGTTCCGCTTACCTCAGTCTACGGCGTCCGAAGCAACCTCAGCCAGGAGGAACCATGCAATACCGCACCTTCGGCAAGACCGGCATCAAAGTCAGCCCCTACGCGCTCGGCGCGATGATGTTCGGCGCCATCGGCAACCCGGACCACGAGGACTCAGTCCGGATCATCCACAAGGCACTCGAGGCCGGGATCAACCTCATCGACACCGCCGACGCCTACTCGCACGGCGAGTCCGAGGAGATCGTCGGCAAGGCGATCACCGGCCGCCGGGACAGCGTCGTGCTCGCTACCAAGTTCGGGCTTCCGATGGACCCCAACGACCCGAACCAGCGGGGCGCGTCCCGCCGCTGGATCACGCGGGCCGTCGAGGATTCGCTCCGGCGACTCGGCACCGACTACATCGACCTGTACCAGATGCACGTCCTCGATCCGAGCACGGATCTCGAGGAGACGATCTCGACGCTCACCGATCTGGTTCGCGCCGGCAAGATCCGCGCCTTCGGAGGCTCCAAGCTGCCGGCGTCCGGCATCGTCGAGGCGCAGTGGATTGCCGGGCGGCGCGGACTCGAGCCGCTGCGCTCCGAGCAGCCCCCGTACTCGATCCTCGATCGCGGCATCGAGCGGGAGATCCTGCCGGTCGCCGAGCGCTACGGCATGGGCGTCCTCGTCTGGAGCCCGCTCGCCCAGGGACTGCTTACCGGCCGCGTCCGCAAGGGGCAGCCGACCGACCTGCGCCGCACAAAGATGTTCCAGCACATGCGCGACGAGCGCCGCCTGGACGCCGTCGAGCAGATCATCCCGGTAGCGGAGCAGGCCGGCCTCAAGCTGACCCACATGGCCGTCGCGTTCGCGATCAGCCACCCCGGGGTAACCTCGGCCATCATCGGACCGCGCACCATGGAGCACCTCGACGACCTCCTGGCAGGCGCGGATGTCGTGCTCTCCGACGACCTGCTCGACCAACTCGATGCGATCGTGCCCCCGGGAACGGATGTCGGCCGGCTCGACATGGCCTACAACCCGCCGGCAATCCTGAACCCTGCACTCCGGCGGCGCGAAGCGATCGGCCGCTCTGCGATCTGATTTCGAACCAACATAGGCAGAGCCGACAGCCTTACAGACCGCTCCCCTTTTCGTTGCAGCGGTGCGCAGGACTGCAATGCGAGCCCTCCAGTAAGGGCGGCGCGAACCCAAGCTGGACGATCTGTGCGTGCGCTGACCTACTGTTCCCGCTCCGCAGAGAAACAAATAATCGGCACTCGGAGCGGTAGCCAAAGCATTGGAGTGCTTTCATGACGAGGCTGACCGCTGCGGTCAGTTACGGCAGTTTCCGCTGGCGTGCCGGAGCCTGGCCGGTTCTCCCCCAGGGGTGCGGGCGCCACGGTTACCGGCCAGTGCGGCCATCAATCAGCTCAGTGAGAATGACGGCATGCCCGGAATGACGACCGCCGGCTTTAACGGCGGTAGCGGTCAGGCCGGGCGTGCCTTTCCGAGAGCCAGGTCGAGGGCCTTCTCAACGCTGAGCGCTCTGCCCTGGGCGTGGGCCCGCTCCAGCTGCTCATCGCCCAGGTGCGCACGGGCTTGGTCGAGGCTGTCCCCGCGGTTGCGCGCGTCGTGCTCACTCCACGCAACTCCCGTCCGGTCAAGCAACGCCTGCGCGGCGCCGTGCAGGACAGCTGCCTGGTCCCAGTCGCCCGCATCGCCGGCCAGGCACGCCAGGTGAAGGCAGGCGCTGGCCATGCCTCTGCTATCCCCGTTCCGGCGGCTGGCCCGCAGGGCGGCCTCCAATATGGACCGGGCACCGGCCAGGTCCCCTTCCGCGCGCAGCACCCAGCCCAGGTTCGCCATCACGATCGGCCACTCGATTCCGATCTGCTGCCCGGCTTCCGCGGCGGCTTCCAGGTGAGCCCGGGCGGCAGGGATGTCCCCGGTGGTCATGGCGATAGCCCCGGCGTTGTTGTGCAACATGGAGTTGATGAGATGGTCGCCGGATCGTTCGGTGCAGGCGATCGCCTCGGTCCACAGATGCCCGGACCGGGCCGGGTCGATGGTCATGAGATACCCGAGCAGGCTGAAGCCCAGCTGGACGTCGTCGCCAAGGCGGCGGGCGAGGTCGACAGACTCCTGCCCGAACGGGCGCCCTGTCTCTGGCTGGCCGGCGAAGAAACACGCGGCGCACAGGGCGGCAAGAGACTGGCTGAGCAGCCGCTCGTCGCCCAGCTGGCGGGCGAGCCCGACTGCCTGTTCAGCATGTTGCCGTGCCGTGGCGATGTCAAGATACATAGCGGTAAGCGAGGCGGCGAACAGCGCAGCGGCGAACAGCGCGGGGTCGGCACGGGCGTCCGGCCGCCGGAGCACCGGCATCAGCAGCCCGAAGGCTTCCGGCTCCCGGGAGCGCGCTAGCCAGTAGCGGCCGAGCGCGACGCCCAGGCGCAGTACCACCGCGGTCCCGTCTGGGCGGCCGGCCGCGTACCCGGCGGCGCGGCGCAGGTTGGCCTGGTCGGTGTCCAGCCGGGCCAGCCAGCGGCCCTGCTCCGGCCCGGTCAGGCACGGCGCCGCCATCAAGGACCAGGTCGACGCCGCCGGCCCGGGCCCGGTCCGCGAACAGCCGCACCGCATCACAAGACGACAGCGCGAAGGGGTCCGCGTCGCCGGGTGCGGGCAGCGACAGCGACGGCACCCGGTAGATGACCTCGCCGCCGATGCCCAGCGGCTCCCGGCTGGTGGCCAGCAGGCGCACCCGCGGGCAGCGGCGCACGATCGCCTCCGCGGTCCTGGCGCACCCGCCGATCAGGTGCTCGCAGTTGTCCAGCACGATCAGCACCTGCTGCAGCGCCAGCGCATCCAGTAGCGCCTCCAGCGGCGGCCGCCCCGGATGGACGGCCAGCCGCAGCGCCCCGGTGACGGCCGCCGGCACCGCGTCCGGGCCGGTTACCGCGGCCAGCTCCGCCAGCCACACCCCGTCCCCGGACCCGTCCAGCAGCTCCGCGGCTACCTGCAGCCCCA
>JASIGD010000580.1 GCA_030045295.1 Streptosporangiaceae bacterium | reverse complement strand
GAGGTCGCCCGGGTTCACGGCGCATCGCCCTCAGAGCTGAACCCGGGCCGGATCCCGCCCAGGCGAGGTGAGCAGCAGGTGCCGCGGATCGTCGTCGTCCGCCTCGCCGGTAGCCACGGGCTCGCTACGAGAAAAATCAGATGACAACTTCTTGCCCCTCCGGTTAGCCTCACGCCAATGCCCCCTGTTACGCCTTTGCGGGTCACGCACGCCCCCGCCAGGGTCCGGTCAGTCGGGGCGCTGTGGCGGCTGCGCGGCTACCTGGAGCCGTTCCGCATCCAGATGATCGTCATGTTCGCCGCCGCGTTCGGCGCGGTCGCCGCCGCGATCGCCATCCCGCTGCTGACCAAGGCCGTGATTGACGGAGCGATCGGGCACGGCGACAAGCGCCTGCTGGTCCCCCTCAGCCTGGCGGCGGTCGGCCTGGGCGCGGCCGAAGCGCTGCTGAACCTGGTCCGCCGCTGGATCCAGTCCGGCGCGGTCGCGTCGATGGAAAAGACCATCAGGGACGACCTGTACGCCCACCTGCAGCGGCTGCAGCCGTCCTTCCACGATCAGTGGCAGTCGGGCCAGCTGTTGTCGCGGGCGACGACGGACCTGTCGGCGATCCGCCGGTTCGCCGGGTTCGGCCTGATCTTCCTGGTCACCAACGTGATGACGTTCATCGCGGTGGTGGCGCTGCTGATCCACCTGAACTGGTGGCTCGGCCTGATCACCGGCGTCGTGTTCGCGCCCGTCGTGCCCGTCTGCATCAGGTTCGAGAAGCGGTACCGGGTGCTCTCCCGCCGGGTCCAGGATCAGCAGGGCGACCTGGCCACGCTGATCGAGGAGGCGGCGACGGGCATCCGCGTGCTGAAGGCGCTCGGCCGGGGCCCGCAGGCGGCCGCCAGGCACGGCGCGCAGGCCACGGACGTCTACCAGACGCAGGTCGAGAAGGCGAGCCTGCTCGGGTCCTTCTGGGCGCTCCTCGACCTGATCCCGAACGCCGTCATCGGGCTGACCATCGTCCTCGGCGCGATCGCGGTCAGCAGGCATTCGCTGACCATCGGCGGCCTGGTCGCGTTCATCACGCTCGCGCTGCAGCTGGTGTGGCCGGTCGAGGCTCTCGGCTACATCATCGCGTCCGGCCAGGAGGCAGCCACCGCGGCCCAGCGCATCCTGGAGATCTTCGACGCTCAGCCCGAGATCACCGACAAAGATCAAGGCCATCATCCCGAACGGACGGTGGTGCTGGCGGCGAAGCCGAGCCAAGCCCCGCTGCGCAGCGTGCCCGGGCGCCGGGGCCACCTGGTGTTCGACCACGTGGCCTTCAGCTACCCGGGTGCGGCAGAGCCCGTGCTGCGCGACGTCGTGCTCGACCTGCCGCCCGGCCAGACGGTCGTGCTCACCGGGGCAACCGGCTCGGGCAAGTCCACCTTGCTGCAGCTCGTGCCGCGGCTGGCCGACGCCAGCTCAGGATCGGTCCGGCTGGACGGGACGGACATCCGCGATATCCCGCTGGACCGGCTTCGCGCCGCGGTCGGGTGCGCGTTCGAGGACGCCACGCTGTTCTCCGCCAGCGTCAGGGAGAACGTCACGTTCGGCGCGCCGGACGCGGACGAGGACGCGGTGGAGGCCGCGCTGACGGCCGCGCAGGCCCGGTTCGCGTACGACCTGCCGTGGGGCCTCGACACCAGGATCGGCGAGCAGGGCATGGCCCTGTCCGGCGGGCAGCGGCAGCGGATCGCGCTGGCCCGGGCCATCCTGGCCCGCCCGGACGTGCTGATCCTCGACGACCCGCTGTCCGCGCTCGACGTGCACACCGAAGAGCGGGTGACCCGCGCGCTGCGCGAGATCCTGGCCGGCGCGACAGCCCTGGTGGTGGCGCACCGGCCGTCCACGGTGGCGCTGGCCGACACGGTGGCGCTGCTGTCCGGCGGCGTGATCGCGGCCAGCGGAAACCACCGCGACCTGCTCGCCTCGAACCCCGAGTACGCGGCGCTGATGGACGTGGAAGACCTGGAGAAAAGCGCATGACCGCGGACGCGAACGCCTGGCGCGGGGTCGCGGCGGAGAAGGCCGAGGAGGTCAGCGCCGGCCTGGCCGCGCTGCTGCGCGAGCGGAGCAGGCGGGTGCTCGTTGACCTGCTGCGGCCGCACCGGCGCGCGGTGATCGCGACGGTGTCGCTGATCGTGGTGGAGAGCCTGGCCGCGCTGGCCGGGCCGTGGCTGGTCGGCATCGCCATCGACGACGGCCTGCCGCCGCTGCTGAATTCTCATGACGCGGCGCCGCTGCTCGGCATCGCCGCCGCCTTCGCCTTCGCGGTCGCGGTCCAGGCGGTCACCACCCGCATGTTCGTCACCATGACCGGGCGCGTCGGCCAGCGGGTGGTGCTCGAGCTTCGCCGCCAGCTGTTCGGCCACTGCCTCGACCTGGACGTGGCCTTCCACGAGAGCTACACCTCGGGGCGGGTCATCTCCCGGCAGACCTCCGACATCGACGCGATCTCCGACCTGTTCGAGGAGGGGCTGGACTCGCTCATCGCGGCCATCTTGACCCTGCTGCTGGTCGGCACCGGCATGCTGCTGCTGGACTGGCAGCTCGGCCTGGTCGTGCTGGCCGGCTTCATCCCGCTGACCTGGCTGACGGCGTGGTTCCGGCGCGAGTCGGCCAGCTCGTACCGGCGCACCAGGGAAGCCATCGCGCTGGTCATCGTGCACTTCGTCGAGACGTTCGGCGGGATCAGGGCGGTGCAGGCATTCCGCAGGGAGAAACGGAACTCGGCCATCTTCTCCGGGCTGGGACAGGACTACTGCGACGCCAGCACGCACGCCTCCCGGCTCATCGCGGTCTACGGCCCGTGCATCTCGCTGGTCGGCAACGTCATCACCGGCGTGGTACTCGGCTACGGCGGGCTGCTCGTCATCGACGGCGACATCAAGGTGGGCGTGCTCGCGACGTTCCTGCTTTACCTGCAGCGCTTCTTCGACCCGCTGCAGGACGTGTCGCAGTTCTACAACACGTTCCAGTCGGCCGCGTCCGGCCTGGAGAAGATCTCCGGCGTCCTGGACCAGGAACCGGCCGTGCCAGAACCCCGGGTGCCCCGGACGCCGCCCGAGCGCCACGCGACCTCGGCGGGCCGGCGAGTACGGTTCGAGTCGGTCACCTTCGGGTACCGGGACAACCTCGTGCTGCCCCAGCTGGACCTGGACATACCGGCGGGACAGACCCTCGCCCTGGTCGGCGAGACCGGCGCGGGCAAGACCACGATCGCGCGGCTGCTCGGCAGGTTTTACGATCCGCGCTCGGGCCGGGTCACGCTGGACGCGATCGACCTGCGGGAGCTGCCCGATGCCGTGCTCCGCGCCGAGGTCACCGTGATCACCCAGGAGAACTTCCTGTTCGAGGGGTCGGTCGCGGACAACATCCGGCTCGGCCGCCCCGACGCGTCGGCCGGCGAGGTCGAGACCGCGGCCAGGATGATCGGGGCGCACGAGTTCATCGCCGCGCTGCCCGACGGTTACGACACCCCGGTCGGCAAGCGCGGCGGCCGCCTGTCGGCGGGACAGCGCCAGCTCATCTCGTTCGCGCGGGCGTTCCTGGCCGCTCCGGCCGTGCTCGTCCTCGACGAGGCCACCTCGCTGCTCGACATCCCGAGTGAGCGGCTGGTCCAGAGCGCGCTGCGCACCGTGCTGGCCGACCGGACCGCCGTCATCATCGCCCACCGGCTCTCCACGGTGGCGATCGCCGACCGGGTCCTGGTCCTCGACCAGGGCCGGATCACCGAGGACGGGACGCCCGGCGAGCTGATGGCCGGCCACGGCGAGTACGCCGCGCTGCACTCGAGCTGGGCCGCCAGCCTCGCCTGACTAGACGAAGTGGACCTCGGCGTGATCCGGCTCGCCGTCGACCAGGCGGTCGCAGGTCGGGCAGTACCAGCGGGCCTCGATGGGGGTGCCGCACGCGGGATGCACGGGCG
>JASIGD010000579.1 GCA_030045295.1 Streptosporangiaceae bacterium | reverse complement strand
ACCGCCGCCCCGGCCGCCGACTCCGCTCAGCCGCCAGTTGCGACAGCGGAGTCCGCGCTGGCGGCATCACCCGCTGTGACAGCCGCACCTGACCCGATCGAGCCGCGCACGGCGTCCGGCCCGGCCGCCACGCCCGCGCCGGCACCGCAACCCGGCACCCCCTAGCCCCCACGCTTTCCCAGGTACTTACTCCTTGCCCGCCGTGCGCCGGCGAGGGCCGAAGCAGTCGAGTTCGTGGATGCGCCGCGGTCTGGTAGCCTTGGCGGTCGGGAGTTGCCCGCTGCGCGGGATCCCTGGTGCAAGCGAGCCGCCGTGATGATCACCGGTGTGCCGGGGCACGCAAGGAAAGCGCAAGGAAAGAGAGAGTGCTCGGGTGTACGCGATTGTCCGCTGCGGCGGCAGGCAGGAGAAGGTCGCGCTGGACGACGTCGTCACCGTCGACAAGCTTCCTGGCCAGGCTGGCTCGAGCGTTACGCTGGAGGCCCTCCTGGTGGTGGACGGTGAGCGGGTCATCAGCGATCCCGGCGAGGTCGGCCGCTACCAGGTCACGGCGGACATCGTCGGTGACGCGGCGGGTCCCAAGATCAACATGATCCAGTACCGGAACAAGACCGGTTACCGGCGCCGCCTCGGCCACCGGCAGCGGTACACCCAGATACGGATCACCGGCATCGGCACGGAGGCCAAGCCGCAGGCTGAGAAGCAGCCCGAGCCGCAGGCCGAGACCCACGCCGAGCCGCAGGCTGAGACGCAGCCCAAGCGGACCCCGCGGGCCAAGGCGAAGGCGGAGGAGAACTGAGATGGCACACAAGAAGGGCGCGTCATCCAGCCGCAACGGCCGCGACTCGAAGGCCAAGCGCCTCGGCGTCAAGCGTTACGGCGGCCAGCTGGTGAACGCCGGCGAGATCATCGTCCGCCAGCACGGCACGCATTTCCACCCGGGCCAGGGCGTCGGCCGCGGCGGCGATGACACGCTGTTCGCGCTGGTCGGCGGGAAGGTGGAGTTCGGTATGGTCCGCGGTCGCAGGGCCGTGAGCGTCATTCCAGCCGAACCCCCGGCGTAGGTCCGCTAGGGTAACAGGCATTAGAAGGCGGGCCGGGCAACCTGGCCCGCCTTTCTCGTGCAGCAAGGGAGAGGGACATCGTGGCGGAGTTCGCCGACCGGGTCACGCTGCGAGTGCAGGCTGGCCGCGGCGGGAACGGCTGCGCCTCGATTCACCGCGAGAAGTTCAAGCCGCTCGGCGGCCCGGACGGGGGCAATGGCGGCCGTGGCGGTGATGTAATCCTCAAGGTGGACTCGAGCTCGGCCACCCTGCTTGACTTCCACCGCCGCCCTGTCCGCAGGGCAGGGAACGGTAAGCAGGGCGAGGGCTCCAACCGCACCGGCGCCGACGGCGCGGACCTCGTCATCCCCGTGCCGAGCGGCACCGAGGTCAAGACGGCGGACGGCGACGTGCTGGCCGACCTGGTCGGGGTGGGCACCAGGTTCGTGGCCGCGGCGGGCGGCCGGGGCGGACTCGGTAACGCCGCGCTGGCCTCGCCGCGGCGCAAGGCGCCCGGATTCGCGCTCAAGGGCGAGCCGGGGCAGCAGCGTGACCTGGTCCTCGAGCTGAAGACGGTTGCCGACGTGGGGCTGGTCGGCTTCCCCAACGCCGGCAAGTCTTCCATGATCGCGGCCATGTCGGCGGCCCGGCCGAAGATCGCCGACTACCCGTTCACCACGCTGATCCCGAACCTAGGCGTGGTGGAAGCCGGCGACGTGCAGTTCGTCGTGGCGGACGTGCCGGGGCTGATCCCGGGAGCGAGCCGGGGTAAGGGCCTCGGCCACGACTTCCTCCGCCACGTGGAACGCTGCTCCACCCTGGTCCACGTGATCGACTGCGCCACCGAGGAGCCCGGCCGCGACCCCGCGTCCGACCTGGCCGTGATCGAGGGCGAGCTGGCTGCCTACGGCGAAGCCACCGGCGTGGACCTCGTCACCAGGCCGCGGCTCATCGCCCTGAACAAGATCGACGTGCCGGCCGCCCGCGAACGCGCCGGTCACGCCAAGCCAGACTTCGAGGCCCGCGGTTACCAGGTCTTTGAGATCTCCGCCGCCACCGGCGAGGGCCTGCGCCAGCTGGCGTTCGCGATGGCCGCCCTAGTCGCCGCGGACCGCGCTGACCACAGCGCCCGCCTGGCCGACCAGCCCGCGCCGCGCGTCAAGGTCGCCGTTCGGGCCGCCGACGAGCCAGGCTTCGAGGTGGTACGGACCGGCGAGGCGAGCTTCCTGGTCCGGGGCGACAAGCCGCGGCGCTGGGTGCAGCAGACCGACTTCAGCAACGACGAGGCGGTCGGTTACCTGGCCGACCGGCTGGCTCGCCTGGGCGTGGAGGAGGCGCTCGCCGAAGCCGGCGCAGAGCCCGGCGCCGAGGTCCTGATCGGCGACCCGGATGATCCGGTCGTGTTCGACTGGGACCCTGCGGTGCCGATGAGCAGCGGAGCCAGCAGCCCCGGTCGATCCCGGGGCCGGAAGAACCATCTCGGCCCGCGCGGCACCGACCCCAGGTTGTCACCGTGACGAACGCCGCCCGGCCGGACATCGGCGCAGCGGCCAGGGTCGTGGTCAAGGTCGGTTCCTCGTCCTTGACCACGCCGGACGGCGAGATCGCCGGCCAGGCGATCACGGCCCTGGCTGCCGCGCTCGCCGCTCGCCGGGACCTAGGTACCCAGGTCGTACTGGTCTCCTCCGGGGCGATCGCGTCCGGCCTGGTCCCGCTGGGGCTGACGCGCCGCCCGAGCGACCTGGCCACCCAGCAGGCCGCGGCCAGCGTCGGCCAGGGCCTGCTCATTGCCAGGTACACGGCGGCCTTCGCCACGCACGGTATCCGCACGGGCCAGGTGCTGCTGTCCGCGGACGACCTGATGCGGCGCACCCATTACCGCAACGCGCAGCGTACCCTGGACCGGCTGCTCGAGCTGGGCGTGCTGCCCGTCGTCAACGAGAACGACACGGTCGCCACCGACGAAATCAGGTTCGGCGACAACGACCGGCTGGCCGCCCTGGTCGCGCACGTCACGCGCGCGTCAGCTCTCATCCTGCTGTCCGATGTGGACGGCCTGTACGACGGCGACCCGCGTCGCGGCCACGCGCAACGGATCGCCGAGGTACGCGACAAGACCGACCTCGCCGGGATCAGGCTCGGCCGGGCCGTCAAGGCCGGCCAAGGCGCCGGCCAGGGCGCTGGCCGCCACCGCGCTGCCGGCCAGGGAGTCGGCGGCATGGCCACCAAGGTGGAAGCCGCCGTGATCGCCTCCGCGGCCGGCATCCCCGCCGTGGTCGCCGACGCGGCGAACGCGTCCGCCGCGCTGGCCGGCGAGGCGGTCGGCACCTACTTCGCGGTGACCGGCCGCCGCCCCGCGACCAGGCTGCTGTGGCTCAAGCACGCCGCGGTGGCTCGCGGCGGTCTCCAGCTCGACAAGGGCGCCGTGGAGGCGGTGGTAACCCGGCACGCCAGCTTGCTGCCCGCCGGCATCACCGGGGTGCAGGGCGCCTTCGACGCCGGCGACCCCGTGGATCTCCTCGACGAAAACGGCGCCGTCGTCGCGCGCGGCCTGGTGAACTACGACGCCTCGGAGATCCCCGGCCTCATGGGCCGCTCCACCAGGTGGCTGGCCAGCAAGCTAGGCCAGGAGTACGAGCGCGAGGTCGTTCACCGCGACGATCTGGTCATCCTCCGTTAGCCCGGGGGGACGGCCCCTGGTGAGCCCGCTAGTTGTCGTCTCCGCCGTTGCCGCCGCGGTTGCCGCCACGGTTCTGGCCGAGCCGGTCGAACAGCCCGCCGCCGGCCCGCGCCGCGCTCTCGGTGACGCCGCGGAGGATCCCGATCAGCGGGTCCTGGGAACGCGCCCACGAGTCCTGGTAGGACCTGGCCGCGTTCCTGATCTCTTCGCCGACCGAGGCGGTGGTGTCGTCGTCGCGCCGCGGGTAGTCCCCGCCGAGGATGCGCTCGTACTCGCCGTGCGTGGCCCAGTAGTCGAGTTCGGCGAACCTGACCACCGAGAACGGGTGCGTGTTGCCCTGCAACTGGAGGATCTTCAGGATGCTGTCCCGCAGATCCGGCACTGCGTCGTACTCCTGGGCCTGCTCGCGGAACGCGTCCGGGTTCAGCTCGGACAGCTGCGCGCCGCCAGCCAGCTTCATAAGCGCCCGCCGTCCGGCGTCCACGTCCTGCCCGGCCAGCAGCCCGGCCCGGTCGCAGGACAGCTCGGACTTGCGGAACCACTCCTCGAGCCCCCAGATGATGCCGCGCAGCCCGATGTAGCCGATCGGCATCCACGCGATCCGCGCGGCCAGCTGGATCAGCCACAGCAGCATCGTGCGGTACACCGCGTGCCCGGACAGGACGTGGCCGAGTTCGTGCCCGACCACCCACCTGAGTTCCTCGGGGTCATACAGGTTGACCATGCCGGTGGTGATCACGATGAACGGCCGGTCCCGGCCGAGCGCCATCGCGTTCACGATCGGGCTCTGGATGACGAAACACTCCGGCACGTCCGGCAGGTCCAGGATGTACGAACCATCTCTGACCAGCTCGAATATGTGCGGGAACTGGCGCTCGGACACCCGGACGCTGCCCGCCAGGTACGTCAGCCGGAACGCCCGCTCGTTGAACAGCCCGAACAGCCTGCGCAGCAGCGTGTCGAACCCGCTGAGCTTGCGCAGCGCTACCAGCGCCGAACGGTCCGCAGGATGCTCATAGGCGCGGGAGGAGATGCCGGTGAGCCGGACCCGCGCGCGATCTGGCACTGAAGTCATATCTCGTATGGTAGCCCTCTCGCCGGCTAGTTGGGCCGGTACGATACGAGGGCATGAGGGGGCACTAGCATGTCGCCGTCCATGCGACGGATCGGCGTGATGGGCGGCACGTTCGATCCCGTCCACCACGGCCACCTGGTCGCCGCGAGTGAGGTCGCGCACAATTTCGCGCTGCACGAGGTCATCTTCGTGCCGACCGGCCAGCCCTATCAGAAGGATGACCGGCTCGTTTCGCCTGCCGAGGACAGGTACCTGATGACGGTCATCGCGACCGCGTCGAACCCCAGGTTCAGCGTCAGCCGGGTCGACATCGACCGGCCGGGACCCACCTATACCATCGACACGCTGCGCGAACTGCGCGCTGCCGCGGACCCGCAGGACGACCTGTTCTTCATCACCGGCGCCGACGCGCTGGCCGAGATCTTGACCTGGCACGACGCGGACGAACTATTCGGTCTCGCGCATTTCGTAGGCTGTACCAGGCCGGGGCACCGGTTGTCCGGGGCGGGGCTGCCCAACGGCAAGGTGAGCCTGGTCGAGATCCCGGCGCTGGCCATCTCGTCGACCGAGTGCCGCGCCAGAGTCGAGGCGGGCGAGCCCGTCTGGTACCTGGTCCCGGACGGGGTCGTGCAGTACATCGCCAAACGCGGGCTGTACGCCACGGACGGGCGGCAGCGGCTCGGCGCGCGGCCGTGAAGCTCGTTCGCGAGATGGGATCGGGACGCCCTCCCGTGAGAAAGTAGAAGGAACAGCGCCTACTGAAGGAGGCCGGCAAGTACTCGTGACTGCCACACCGAGGGCCGTCGAGCTTGTGGAGACCGCCGCGCTGGCGGCGGCGGACAAGCTCGCGGACGGCATAATCGCCTACGACGTGAGCGAGCAGCTCGTTATCACCGACGCCTTCGTGCTCTGCTCGGCGTCCAACGACCGGCAGGTCCGGGCCATCGTCGACGAGATCGAGCTCCGGATGCGCCAGGCCGGCGCACAGCTGGTCCGCCGCGAGGGCGAGCGGGAGGGCCGCTGGGTGCTGCTTGACTACCTCGACGTGGTGATCCACGTGCAGCATGCCGAGGAACGCATCTACTACGCGCTGGAGCGGATCTGGAAGGACTGCCCCCAGATCCCGCTGCCCGAGCTGGTGGGCGCCACTCCCGGGGCACGACCGTCCCAAGCTCCTCCGCTCGACCCCGGGAGGACGCGCTGAGCGACTGGGTGAGGCTGGTCCTGTGGCGGCATGGTCAGACGGTCTGGAACGCCGAGCGCCGGTTTCAGGGCCAGAGCGATATTCCGCTCGATGAGACCGGGCAGGCGCAAGCCGAACGCGCGGCGAGGCTGCTCGCCGCGCTGCGCCCGGACATGATTGTCTCCTCCGACCTGAGCCGCGCGGCGGGCACCGCGATGCCGCTGGCCCGGCTGACCGGGCTCGACGTGGTCCTCGACAAAGACCTGCGCGAGCGGCACGGCGGGAGCTGGGAAGGCCTGACCGACGCCGAGATCCGCGAGCGGTACCCGGAGGCGCACGCGACCTGGACTCCGCCGGACGGCGAGCCGTCGGTCGCGGTCGCCGATCGGGTCGCGGCCGCGCTGGAGCGCGTCGCCGTGGCCGTGGCCGAGCAGGTGACCGACCCGGACGCCCTAGCGGTCGTGGTCAGTCACGGCGCCGCGCTGCGGCTGGGCATGTCGCGGCTGCTCGGCATGCCGGACGAGCTGTTCGGTGTGCTGGGCCCGCTGTCCAACTGCTCGTGGTCGGTACTCGGCGTCCGGTACGGCCGGTGGCGGCTGCTGGAGCACAACGCGGGGACCCTCCCGGAGCCGGTTCTGTCTGACGACCGCTAACCGCCAGGGACGAAAACCCGTTATCCCGAACGATCCGTGCGTCTCGCGTCCGTCACCTGGTACGGGTCATGGCTCGCCGAACAGGGCGGCCGGGTTCTGCCAGCAGACCGCGCGAAGCCACGCGTCGCCCAGCCCGAGCCGGGTCAGCCCGGCGAGCTGCCGGGCGTACGGGTAAGGAATGTTCGGGAAGTCGCTGCCGAGCAGCACCTTGCCCGCCAGTCCCAGCTCGCGCGCTAGCGGCAGCGCCGCGGCCGGGAACGGAGCCAGCTTGTCGAAGAAGTCGGTGAAGATCATGGTGGTATCCAGCGCCACCCGCTCGTATTCCGCGGCGAGCCGCAGGAACGCCTCGTAGTCCGGTGCCCCCATGTGGGCGATGATCGCGGCCAGCCGCGGATGCCGCGCCAGCACCGACCCGAACGGCCCAGGCCCGGTGTGCTCGGTGCCCACCGGCGCGTGCCCGGCGTGCACGACCACCGGCACCCCCGCCTCGGCCAGCAGGCCCCACACCTCATCGAGCCGCGGGTCGGCCGGGGAGAAGCCGCCCACCTGCAGGTGGACCTTGAAGATGCGCGCGCCCTCGTCCAGCGCGCCGCGCACGTACCTGGCCACCCCCGGCTCGGGGTAGAACGTCGCCGAGGCCAGGCACCCCGGCGTGGCCCGCGCGAACGCCATCGTCCACGCATTCAGGTCGGCGGCCATGTCCGGACGGTGCGCGTAGGCCAGCGCGCTGAACATCCGCACGCCCATGGCCCGCAGGTGCGCTACCCGGTCCGCGTCGCTCCACTTGTACCGGATTGGCCATGAGACGCCCACCAGCGGCCCGGCCGCATCGAAGTACGCCCACACCCGGCGCAGCAGCCGCGGCGGCAGGAAATGAGTATGGATGTCGGCCAGCCCTGGCACGCCCAGCGCCCGGCAGAACCCGGGGACGTCGGCATCCTCCTCCGGCGGCCGCACCTCGTCCATCACCCGAATTATCGCGGTGATTTAGGGCTTCGCGGTGGATCGGGTGCATTCCGGGCCCCCGGATCCACCGCGAAGACCGGATCCACCACGAAAACCGGGTCGCCCGCCGACCCGCGTGCGACTTCTGGCCACCGTTCCCGAACGGTCAACGCCGTCAGGTCCGGCGGTGCGGCCCAGACCGAGGCGTTGAAGATCTCGACCTCGACGTAACCGTGGTAACCCGCCGCGGTCACGGCCGCCGAGATCGGCCCGAAGTCGATCACGCCGTCGCCGAGGTGGCCGCGGCCCAGCAGGGTGTCCTGCGGCAGCGGCAGCACCCAGTCGCTGACCTGGTAGCTGACGATCCGCCCACCCGCGCGGGCGATCTCGTCGCGCAGCCGCGGGTCCCACCAGACGTGGTAGGTGTCCACCACCACGCCCACCGCCTCCGCGGGGAACGTCAGGGCCAGGTCCGCCGCCTCGCCCAGCGAGCAGACCACCGACCGGTCGGCGCAGAACATCGGGTGCAAGGCCTCGATCCCGAGCCGGACGCCGAGCCGCTGCGCGTCCGGCACCAGGTCGGCGATTGCGTCGGCCACCATCCGGCGGGCCAGCCCGAGATCCCGGCTCCCCGCGGCCAGCCCCCCGCACACCAGGATCAGCGCGTCCGCGCCGAGTTCGGCCGCCTCGGCGATCGCGGCCCGGTTGTCGGCCAGCGCGGCCCGCCGCCCGTCGGCGTCGGCTTGAATGAAGAACCCGCC
>JASIGD010000578.1 GCA_030045295.1 Streptosporangiaceae bacterium | reverse complement strand
CCTCGGGACGCTCGTCGACCCGGAGAACCGCACGCTGCGCGAGGGGCTCGGCATGCCCACCGAGCGCACGCTCACCGAGGGCGTCGACATCATCGACTCGATCGCGGACGTGCCAGGCGTCACCTTCGGCCTGCACCTGTGCAAGGGCAACTACCAGAGCAAGTGGATCGCGACCGGCGGCTACGACGACACGGCCGCGGCGGTCTTCGGCCGGATGCGCAACATCGACGTGTTCTTGCTGGAGTACGACGACGAGCGTTCGGGCACGTTCGAGCCGCTGGCTAAGGTGCCTGACGACAAGGTGGTCGTGCTCGGCCTGATATCCAGCAAGACAACCGAGGTCGAGCCAGCCGAGGAAGTCGTCGCGCGGATCAACGAGGCGGCCAAGTACGTCGACCTCGACCGCCTCGCCGTGTCCACCCAGTGCGGGTTCGCGTCGGTGTCCATCGGCGCGAACCTCATCGGCGCGGACACCCAGCAGCGCAAGCTCGAACTGGTCGGCGAGGTCGCGCGGCGGGTCTGGTAGCCGGGACCCGGAGGCCGCGGGTGGACCTGAGCACGCTGGACGCGATCGACGTGCACACCCACGTGCACCGGTCCGTGACCGAACCGGCCGGGGTCCCGGAAACGGGCGAGGCGCTTGACGCGATGGCGGCGTACTTCAAGACCGACCCGGGCGCGTACACCGTGGACGAGCTGGCCCGGTACTACCGGGACCGCAACATGGCGGCGGTGACGTTCACCATCGACGTCATGGACCGCCCCGCCCGCGTGTCCAGCGAGGAGATCGCCGAACGAGCGCTGGCGAACGCCGATGTCATCATCCCGTTCGCCAGCGTCGACCCGGCCCGCGGTCCGGCGGGCGTGCACACCGCGAAACGCCTGATCGAGGAGTACCAGGTGCGCGGCTTCAAGTTCCACCCGAGCGCGCAGGGCTTCTACCCCAACGACCGCGCCGCGTACCCGCTGTACGAGGTCATCGAGGCCGCCCGGCTGCCGGCGTTGTTCCACACCGGCCAGACCGGGGCGGGCGCCGGGCAGCGGGCCGGCGGCGGGATCCGGCTCGCGTACTCCAACCCGATGTACCTCGACGATGTCGCCGTCGACTTCCCGGACATGCCGATCATCCTGGCCCACCCGTCGTTCCCGTGGCAGGAGGAAGCGCTCGCCGTGGCGACGCACAAGCCGCAGGTTTACATCGACCTTTCGGGCTGGTCGCCGAAGTACTTCCCGCCCATACTGGTGCAGTACGCGAACACGCTGCTCAAGGACAAGGTGCTCTTCGGCACCGATTTCCCGATGCTCACGCCGGAGCGGTGGCGCAAGGACCTTGAGCTGACCGCCATCCGGGACGAGGTCAAGCCCGGCATTTACAAGCACAACGCCGCCCGCCTGCTAGGGCTGTGAGGACGCGGCCGGCGAAGCCGCCGGGCTGACCCGGGTCATGGGAGGCGGCCCGCCCCGCGGACCGAACGTCTCGACCACGGCGGACACGCCCGCGTTGCCCGCCCCGGCCACCACCACGAGCACGGCGCCGGGGGAGTTGAGCACCCGGACCGGGCCGTCCCCGGCATCGAGCGGCAGCGCGCCCGGGTGATCGGCCGGCAGCCGCCAGCGGGTCCGGCTCGACACGGCCTCCTTGCCGGCCGCGGCCAGTTCCGCCCGGGAGCAGACCGCGCGGTCGTACAGGAACTGCTTGATGTCGTGCTTGGCCCACCCGGCCCGGCTGAACAGCCGGGCGTGCTCCGGGCTGAGCACCACGGCGGCGCTGATCGTCTCGTGGATGAGCGCGCCGGTCCGGGATATCGTCCCGGCGATGTCGGTGGCCAGCTGCTCGGGCACCCTGGTGTGCCGCGCCTCGATGTGCACGCAGGACCGGATGACCATTGCGGTCACCGCGCTGTCGGAGCCAGCCAGGCCGAACTCGGCGTGCAACGGCGGCCAGGGGCTTTCCTCCTCGTTCTCGCCGATGCAGAACGTGTACTTGGCCGGCGTACCCTGCGTGGCCTGGTCGAGTTCGTGCGGGCGCAGGCCGAACGCGTTGAGCACGCCGAGCCGGATCGCCCGGCCGATCGTGGCGTTGGCCCGGAACCCCGACCCGAACACGTTCCCGCTGCTGTTCAGTCCGATCCGCTGACGCACCGGACCGTTCACGATCAGGAACGGCGCGGTCCCGGTCGTCGACTGCCAGATGCCCCGGGGCGGGTAGCGGTCCGCGGCGAGCGACTCCCAGGCGGCCAGAACGACCGGGAAGTACTCAGGCCGGCAGTCGGCCAGCGCCGCGTTGATAGCCGCCAGCCGCACCGTCAGCGCCCGGTTCAGCTGCGGCATGGCCAGCAGCACGTCGCCGGGCTCACGGGTGGTCTGGGCCAGGAACTCCGCCAGGTAGGACTCGGTGACCGGGACCACCGGCAGCCCGTCGGTCCAGCCCTGGTCGGCGTAGTATTCCATGGCCCGCCGCAGCTCGGCCGCGTCCACGGTCACCGCGGGATCGGCTACTTCCACCGGCTACTCCATTCCCTCGACCCCTAGGATCCGCAGCAGGTCCGGCAGCATGTCGCGCACCCGCGCCCGGATCTGCTCCTCGCCCAGGCTGGCCACCGGGTGCGGGATGGACACGTACTCGAAGCCGGGGAAGCCGTAGACCTTCGCCATGGCCCGCGCTGTCACCGCGAACGGGTCGGTGCAGATGCTGACCGCGGGCACCCCGGCCCGCTCCAGCAGGATCCCGTCGGCCAGACTGGCCGCGCTGCACGAGCCTCAATCACCGATCCCGGCCACCGCGAAGTCGCAGTTGTGCAGGATCTTCTGGATCAGGCTTTCCTCGACGGGGGTGCCGAAGTACCCCTTCTGGTACATCACGAAATCCCGGATGCCGTGCCCGCGGCGCAGCTCGCGGGCGGTCTCGGACAGCAGCACCGACGCGTTCGGCTTGGCGTTGTCCAGCAGGCCGGCGGTCAGCCCCCGCAGGCTGCGCAGCCGGGGGGCCAGCGTGACGTCGACGGCCTGGTCGCTCGCGCCGGTCGGGTCGAGCAGTTGTTCCCGCATTCAGTCTCCCCAGCAGTCCTGCATCGCCGGAGTGTTTCCGGCCACGGCTATTTCCATCCGGGTCAGCGCGACCACCTCATCGGGCGTGAAGCCGCGCGCGATCTCATCCAGCCGGAACCCGCGGCCCGTCCGCCGGAGCAGCGCCAGGTCGGTGACCACGGTGTCCACGCAGCCCGGGGCGGTGATCTCGAAGTCGCAGGTCCCGACCAGCTTCGGCTGCCCGGCCGAGTCGGTGTGCTCGCACATCGCGATGACGTGCCGCGCCCCCACGGCCAGGTCCATCGCGCCGCCGATGCCGCCGCCGGTCATGCCGGGAACGGACCAGTTCGCCAGGTCGCCGTTGGAGCCGACCTGGTACGCGCCGAGCACGACCGCGTCCAGCCGCCCGGACCGCGCGATCTCGAACGAGGTGACGCTGTCGAAGAACGACGCCCCGTCCCGCACGGTGACGAAGTGGCCGCTGGCGTCGTGCAGGTCCGGGTCGAACGAGGAGCCGCGGACGAACTCACCGTAATTCAGCATGCCGTTCTCGCTGTGCAGGATGACCGCCCGCCCGCCGAGGAAGTTGGCCACCAGCGCGGGCAGCCCCGCGCCGAGGTTCACCACCGCGCCGTCGGGCAGCAGCGCCGCGACCCGGCGCCCGATCTGCTCCCGGGTCAGCGCCGGCTTGCCGTGGT
>JASIGD010000577.1 GCA_030045295.1 Streptosporangiaceae bacterium | reverse complement strand
AATCCAGGGACCGCGGCGAGGCGGCGCGCGGCGACCGTCGGCAGTCCTGGCCTCGGAGACGTTTCCGCGGAAACGCTCGCAGCGCCAGAGACCGACCTCGCCGGGGAACCTGAGGCGACAGCCGAGGACCGGAGTGCGGGGTCGCCTGACGACCGCGAGCTGCTCAACCTGACTGACCCGAAGGCGATGCGCGCACTTGCCCATCCGGTACGGATGTCCTTGCTTGAGCTGCTCAGCGCCGCCGGGACGCTGACTGCGACCCAAGCCAGCGAGCTGCTGGGGGAATCGCCCGCCAACTGCGCGTTCCACCTCCGGACGCTGGCCAAGTACGGGTTCGTACGCGAGGCCGGCGGCGGCCGCGGCAGGGAACGGCCGTGGGAGGGCGTGAGCATGACCATTCATCTGTCGACTCACCAGGAAGATCCGCGCGCATCCGTGACCGCCGGGATGCTCCAGCGCGTCTGGCTTGACCGCGTGCTCGAGCGGGCCCAGAACGTGCTCAACAGCACCGATGCCCTGCCCGACGCCTGGCGGGACGCGCACGAGGCGAGCCAGACCGTTGAGTTCCTCACGCCCGAGGAGACCAAAGAGCTGGCCAATGACGTGCTCGGGATCCTCGGGCGCTACGAGGACCGGCGTGACGACCCCTCCAGGCGGCCGGACGGCGCGCTGCCAGTGGAGTTCTTGTTCTTCGGCTACCCGCTGATCGAGCTGGCGGGGCTGGCCGGGCAGGCGGAGCAGTCCGGCGAGAGCGCGGACAGAACCCCCGACGCCCTTCGCCGCAGAGCCGGGCCAGATAGGCGCAGTGCGACCGCGGGCGACCAATAGCGAGCCCAGCAAGAACCGGCAGGCACCGGGTCAACGACCGTCCCAAGGCCCCGTCGAAGCCTGCCATCGAATCCAAAGAACAAGATATATCTTGAATATGCCCCAATCGAGATATATCGTATCAGCCATCGGCAGGCACGTTCACGCCCGCGACACGAGGAGCCGTCATCATGCACCCGGAGATAGCAAAGACGCTGGTTGAGCAGCACCGTCAGGAACTCATGCAGCACTCGGCGCAGAGCAGGCCGAAGTTCGTCGATCCCGGGGGACCCAGCTGGCTGAGCCGCCACTTGCCGCGGTGGCACGTCAGCTGGTCTCGGACCAGGCTGTCGCCCGCCGGCGGCCCCGCCGCCGCCGGGCCGGGCCGTGCGGGCCTGCGGGGGTCTTCCGTCGTGATCATCATCTCCGCGCACCGCTCGGCCTGAGCGTCGGGGCCGGGCAAACCTGATCATGCCGAGGCGGGAGCAACCCAGCACGGCGTGCCCGCGCAGGCCGGACGCCGCGATGCTGACCCGAGCCGGTAGCAGCGCGCCAGGTAGTACCCCAGGGCCTGCCGCCGGGATAGTGTTGGTGCGTCCGAAAAGCGATGACCTGCGGTCCAGCGCCAAGCCCGGGTGCGAGGGACGCTGGGTGGGGTTGGGAGAGTGAACCATGCCTGACCGGCCGGCCACGCTGCGGGATGTGGCGGCCGCGGCACGCGTCCATCCGGCGACCGCGTCTCGCGCGCTCAATCCGGAGACCCGCATCCTGGTCAGCGAGGAAACCGCGCGCCGGGTAACGGCCGCGGCGGCCAAGCTCGGCTACCGGCCGAACCCGGTCGCGCGCAGCCTGCGGACCCGGCGCTCGCACACCGTGGGAGTGCTGATTCCCGACCTGAACAACCCCTTGTTCCCGCCGATCGTGCGCGGCCTAGAAGACAAGCTTGCGGCCGCGGGCTACGTGGCCCTGCTGGGCAACACCGACGCCGACGCCAGCCGGGAACGCCTGATCTTCGAACAGATGCGGGCTCGTCACGTCGACGGCTTCGTCCTGGCCACCGCCACTTTGCATGACCGGCTACTCGCCGAGGTGGCGGCGGCCGACCTGCCTGTGGTGCTGATGAACCGGCTGGCTCAGGACTACAGCTTCCCCTCGGTCTCGGTCGACAACGAGCAGGGGATCCGGATGGCCGTCACCCATCTGGCCCGGCTCGGCCATACCCGCATCGCGCACATCGCCGGGCCGCAAGAAGCGTCCACCGGAGTGAGCCGCCTGCGAGGGTTCCGGGAGGGCATGGCGTCGCACGGCCTGGACGCCAGCGGGGACCTGATCGTGTTCGCCAGCCGGTACACCGTCGAGGAAGGCGCCCGCTGCTGCTTCGAGCTGCTGGCCCGGCACGGCGGCTTCAGCGCGGTCGCAGCCGCCAACGACATGCTGGCCGTCGGATGCTACGCGGCGCTCGAGGAAGCCGGCTTGCGCTGCCCGGACGACATCTCGGTGATGGGCTTTAATGACATGCCGTTCATCGACCGGCTCCGGCCGCCGCTTAGCACGGTGCGTTTCCCGCACTACCAGCTGGGCACCGAGGCGGCCCAGCTGCTGCTCGAGCGGATCAGCGAGCGCGAGGGGCCGGTGAAGATCCTCTACCTCGCGCCCGAGCTCGTGGTCCGCGGGTCCACCGCGGAACCCGCAGGGCTGCCCGCGCAGGCCGCTGGCCCGGATGATGCGGGCACAGCCGGCAATCTGGCGCCGGTCCCGCTGCGCCGTGCTTCGTCCCGCCGGGTCGGCGGCGGGTCGCCGGGTTGACCCGCGGATAGGCACGCAATCGATTGCAAAGAGGCCGCCAGGGGTTCTATCCGCCTCGCGCTGCGAGAGGGGCGTGCGTGACGGCGCGGACCTGAAAGCCGAGCCGTCCCGTCCGGGGCGGCAGAACCATTTCGGTACGGCTTGGTAACAGGTTGGACATGCGGCATTGACAAAGGGCCCGGCAGCAGGCCAGTCTCGGGTGCAAACGATTGTGACCAGAGGCGGAGGGATCTGGCGGCATGGTCGGACACGAGGATGCACGTCGGCTCGGCTGGCTGGGCACCGGACGCATGGGTGCGGAGATGGCCCGGCGGCTGCTCATGGCCGGCTGCGATCTCGCCGTCTATAACCGCTCGCCCGCCAAGGCGGAGCCGCTGGTGCGGCTCGGCGCTAAGCCGGCGGCGTCCGCCGCGGAACTCGGCACCAGGGACATCGTGTTCGTCACGGTCGGATCGTCAGAGGACCTGATTGCCGCGGTACTCGGCCCGGACGGGCTGATGGCCCGGCCTAATGGCGCCGTGCCGAGGGTGCTTGTCGACTGCTCGACGGTGTCGGCTCAGGCTTCCGCCCGCGTGCGGGCGGACGTCGCCGAGCGCGGTACCGCATTCCTCGCCGCTCCCGTAATGGGCAACCCCAAGGTGGTGCGGGCCGGGAAGATGACGGCCGCGGTCTCAGGACCCCGGGACGCGTTCGTCATGGCGGAGCCGTACCTGGCCATTCTCGGCCGCGGCGTCACCTACGTGGGCGAGGACGAGATGGCCAGGACGGTCAAGCTTTGCCACAATCTGTTCCTCGGAGTTGTGGCGCAGTCACTAGCCGAGGTGACCGTTCTGGCGGAGAAGAGCGGAATCAGCAGGCAGGCGTTTCTCGACTGCCTGAACAAGAGCGTGATGGGCTCTCCGTTCACCGCCTACAAGGCGCCGGCCTACGTGAACCTGGACTTTGAGCCCATGTTCACCGCTTCCCTGCTGCGGAAGGATTTTGACCTCGGCCTGGCCGCGGCAAGAGAGCACGAGGTGCCGATGCCGGTGGCCGCGGTAGTCCATCAACTCATCCAGGCCCTGGTGGGACGTGGATATGGCGAAGCCGACTTTGCCGCGCTTGTCGTGCAGGAGGCCGAGTCCGCAGGCCTGTCGCTGGTCAGCGAGCACGCGGACGTCCCGGACGGGCTGGGCACCGGCGAAGCTTGACCAGAGAAGACAACTGAACCCCGAGATCGGGGCGCTCTACCTGGGCGGAGCGGTCAACCCGGGCTGACCCGCGTAGCCCCCGTAGGCCCCGTGGGCTGCGTCGCCGGTTACGCGCGCTGATTTTTCACCGCTTGGTCGCGGGGCACCTGCGTTACTTCTTGCGCGCCAGCGTCAGCCCGTCACCGATGGGAACCATGATCAGGTCGACGCGGGGGTCGGCGGCGGCGTGGTCGTTGAAGTCCCTGACCGCGATCACGGCGGGATTGTCGTTGCCGGCGTCGATGACGCGGCCGTGCGAGAAAGTGTTGTCGACCATGATCAGCCCGCCGTGGCGGACCCGGGGCACGACCTGCCGCCAGTAGCCCAGGTAGCCGCCCTTGTCGGCGTCGATGAACGCCAGGTCGAACAGTTCCTCGTAGGGCAGCGAGCGGAGCGTGTCCATGGCCGGGCCGAGTCGCAGCTCTATCCGGTCCTCCAGGCCCGCGTTCTCCCAGTACTTCCTGGCCACCGCGGTCCACTCCTCGCTGATATCGCAGCACACCAGCCGTCCGCCGGGCTTGAGCCCTCGAGCGATGCAGATCGAGGAGTACCCGGTAAAGGTGCCGATCTCGATGGCGGACGTGGCCCCGGCCAGCCGGGTGAGCAGCGTCATGAGCGTGCCTTGCTCGGGGGCGATCTGCAGGCCGGTCTCGTTCGGGAACAGGTCGGCGGTCTCGTTGGCCAGCTCCCGCAGGATCGCGTCGGGCGGGCTGCTGTGCGCGGTGAGGTACGCGTTGAGGTGAAGGCTGATCTGTTCGGTGCGCCGCGTCATGAGACAACGCTATAGGTATGACCTCCATGTCCGCGAGGTGCTATTACCTATTTTCCCGACCGGCTTAGATGTTTTGGGCGCCGCCGCCCGGGGCGCGTTTGTGGCGAGCGCGGAGCGGTGCGCCACGGTGCTTGTGGTCGGCGTCAACGCCCAGATTCCCCCCTTCCCCCGGCCACCCGGCTCGGAGTACGCAAGGAGATGGGCGAGCAAGGGCAGGCGCGCAACATCACACGCCTCGGGTGCTTCTCGGCTACTGCGGTCTCAGTAACATCTAAATCACAGGCCACTCGCCGGAGAGGAGCGTTCACGTGCCGCTCGTTGTGCGGAACACCCCGCGGACTGACCTTGAGGTCGTCGACGGCCTGGCGCGGGCCGGGGTGGCGACGGTGCACGAGGCCCAGGGCCGCACGGGCCTGCTCCGCGCGGACATCCGGCCGATCTTCCGGCCGGCCCGCGTCGCCGGCAACGCGCTGACCTGTGAGGTCGCTCCGGGTGACAACTGGTCGATCCACATTGCCGTCGAGCAGGCGCAGCCCGGCGACATCCTCGTGGTCACCCCGACCAGCCCTTGCGAGGACGGGTACGTGGGCGACCTGCTGGCCGGGAGCCTGCGGGCGCACGGCGTCCGTGCGGTGATCATCGACGCCGGCGTGCGGGACGTCGCGACGCTGACCGAGATGGGCTTCCCGGTCTGGTCGAAGGCGATCTCGGCCAAGGGCACGGTGAAGGAAACGCCGGGGAACGTGCAGACCCCGGTCGTCTGCGCCGGGGTGTACGTCCGGCCCGGTGACGTCGTCGTCGCCGACGACGACGGTGTCGTGGTCGTGCCGCGCGAGGACGCCGCGACGGTGCTCAAGGCGGCTCAGGACCGGGAGGCCAGCGAGGCGGCCAAACGGCCTCGGCTGAACGGCGGCGAACTCGGCTTGGACATCTACGGCATGCGCGACCGGCTCACGGCCAGGGGAGTGCGCTACGTCGATTACGAGGACTCGCCGTGACCCAGACCGCCATCCCCTGCGCGGTCATGCGCGGCGGGACATCAAAGGGTCTGATGTTCCTCGCCGGCGACCTGCCCGACGATCGCGCCATCCGCGATGCGGTGCTGCTCGCCGCCATGGGATCTCCGGACCCCCGGGAGATCGACGGCATGGGCGGCAGCCACCCGCTGACGTCGAAGGTCGCCGTGGTCCGCCCGTCAGCGCGCGGCGATGCGGACGTCGAGTACCTGTTCTTGCAGGTCTGGCCCGATCGGGCGGAGGTTTCCGACAATCAGAACTGCGGCAACATGCTGGCCGCCGTCGGGCCGTTCGCGATCGAGCAAGGGCTCGTGGCCGCGGCCGACCCGCTGACGCCGGTCCGCATCTGGATGCGCAACACCGAGACCCTCGCCACGGCCCTGGTCCAGACGCCGG
>JASIGD010000576.1 GCA_030045295.1 Streptosporangiaceae bacterium | reverse complement strand
TCCGGGTCGGTCTGCGCTGTCCAGCCAAACCGCCGCGCCAGCCGGGCCACGTGCGTGTCCACCGTGATGCCCGGCTTGCCGAAGGCGTCGCCGAGCACGAGATTGGCGGTCTTGCGGCCGACACCGGGCAAGGTGACCAGCTCTGGCAGCGTGTCGGGGACCTCCCCGCCGAAGCGATCGCACAGCGCCTGGCCGAGGGCGATCAGGTTCTTCGCCTTGGTCCGGAAGAACCCCGTCGGCTCGATGATCTGCTCGACTTCCGCCAGGTCCGCGGCGGCGTAGTCGGCGGCGGTGCGGTACCGGGCGAACAGCACCGGGGATACCACGTTGACCTGGTGGTCGGTGGTGCGCGCGGACAGGATCGTCGCGACCAGCAGCTCGAGCGGAGAGGTGAAGTTCAGCTCGATACGCGCGTCCGGGTACAGCCGAGCCAGCTCGCGGTTCATCCGGCGGGCTCGGCGGACCAGCGCCGTCGGCGGCTTGGCAGCGGTCGGCACCGGCATCCGCGTCTCCCTTGTGCTGGCATCCGATCCGCCATGGTACGCGCCCGGCCCGGTGTGGGCACGGGGCCGACAAGAGCGGGCGCGGGTCGCGTCTTAGCATGGCAACAGCTGCTCACCGAGGGCAGCACTACTGCACGCTCGCCGCAGCGCACTAGTCGGAGATGAGGCAACGATGGCGAAAGCAGTCGGGATCGATCTGGGTACCACCAACTCGGTGATCGCCGTGAGCGAGGCCGGCAAGCCGACGGTGATTCCGAACGCGGAAGGATCACGGACGACCCCGTCGGTGGTGGCGTTCACCCCGCAGGGGGAACGCCTGGTGGGCCAGATCGCGCGCCGGCAGGCGATCTTGAACCCGAAGGGGACGATCTACTCAGCCAAGCGCTTCATCGGCCGGCGCTTCGATGAGGTCAAGAGCGAGCTGAGCGCCGTATCGTTCGACGTGGTACCCGGGCCGAGCGGAGAGGCTCGGTTCGAGATCCGGGGCAAGCAGTATGCGCCGGAGGAGATCTCCGCGCTCGTGCTGCGCAAGCTCGCCGAGGATGCGTCGAAGTTCCTCGGCGAGAAGGTCACCGAGGCGGTCATCACCGTCCCCGCGTACTTCAATGACGCGCAGCGGCAGGCGACCAGGGATGCAGGCCGCATCGCCGGCCTGAACGTGCTGCGCATCATCAACGAGCCGACCGCGGCCGCGCTGGCCTACGGACTGGACAAGAAGCAGAACGAGACCGTGCTGGTCTTCGACCTGGGCGGCGGGACGTTCGACGTCAGCGTGCTGGACATCGGCGATGGCGTGGTGGAGGTACGCGCGACCGCCGGTGACACGCACCTGGGCGGCGACGACTTCGACCGCCGCATCGTCGACTACCTGGCCGATGACTTCCAGCGGGAGAACGGGATCGACCTGCGCAAAGACCCGCAGGCCCTGCAGCGGCTGTTCGAGGCGGCGGAGAAGGCCAAGGTGGAGCTGTCCTCGGTGACGCAGACGACGATCAGCCTGCCGTTCATCACCGCCGACGCCTCCGGGCCCAAGCACCTCAACACGACGCTGATGCGCTCGACGTTCGACCAGATAACCGCCGACCTGGTGGAGCGCACCAGGGAGCCGGTCCGGCAGGCCCTGTCGGACGCGAAGCTGACGGCCAACGACCTCGACGAGGTGATCCTGGTCGGCGGCGCGACCCGGATGCCGGCCGTGCAGACCATGGTCCGCAGGCTGACCGGCGGCAAGGACCCGAACATGACGGTCAACCCGGACGAGGTCGTCGCCCTCGGCGCCGCGGTGCAGGCGGCCGTGATCAAGGGCGAGGTGAAGGACGTCCTGCTGCTCGACGTGACGCCGCTCTCGCTCGGCATCGAGACGCTCGGCGGGGTGATGACCAAGGTCATCGAGCGCAACACGACGATCCCGGCGCGCCGCGCCGAGGTGTTCAGCACCGCGGAGGACAATCAGCCCGCCGTCGAGGTGGTCGTGCTCCAGGGCGAGCGCGAACGCGCCGCCGACAACCGGGCCCTCGGCCGGTTCCGGCTCGAGAACATCCGGCCGGCCCCGCGGCAGGTCCCCCAGATCGAGGTCACCTTCGACATCGACGCGAACGGGATCCTGAACGTCTCGGCCAAGGACAAGGACACCGGGGCCGAGCAGCGGATCACGATCAGCGAGAGCTCCAACCTGGACCAGGCCGAGGTCGAGCGGATGGTCGCGGACGCCGAGCGGCACCGCGACGAGGACAAGCGTCTGCGCGAGCTGACCGAGGCGCGCAACGTGCTCGACTCCGCCGCGTACCAGGTGGAACGGCTGCTCACCGAGCTCGGCGATACGGTGCCGGTGCACGAGAAGGCCCGGGCCGAAACGCTGGTCGCCGACGCGCGGCAGGCCCTCAAGGACAACGCGCCGCTGGACCGGCTCCGTGACCTCAGTACCGAGCTGCAGCAGGTCTACCACGGGCTCGGCGCGAGCGCCGGGGCCCCGCAGGGCGGCGCGCCCCCGGCCGACGGCGGCGACGACGTGATCGACGCCGAGTTCACCCCCAATGAGTGACATGCCCGGCGGCGCCGAGCCCCGGCCGGGCGGCGGCGAGCCGCCGCGGGCCGGACGGGACCCGGAAGCCGAGAGCGCGGGCGGCGTGGCTACCGTCGCCGATCTGGAGGCCAGGCTCGCCGAGGCCCAGGACCTGAAGCTGCGGGCGCTGGCCGAGGCGGACAACGTGCGCAAGCGGTGTGCCGCACAGGTTCAGCGCGCGCAGGCCGAGGCGCGCGCCCAGGTCGCCAGGCAGTGGCTGCCGGTCGTCGACAACCTCGACCGCGCGCTCGAGCACGCCGCGGCCGATCCGCGCACGATCATCGAGGGCATCCGGGCGGTACGGCAGCAAGCCCTGGGCGTGCTGGGCAGCCTCGGCTACCCGCGGCGTGACGACGCCGGCGCGATGTTCGATCCCGCCCGTCACGAGGCGATCGCATCCCGGGCCGACCCCGGCGCGCCGGCCGGCTCGGTCGTGCAGGTCGTGCTGCCTGGCTACGGCGAGGGAGACCACCAGCTGCGCCCCGCGCAGGTCGTGGTGGCTAAGGCGGACTGATGGCTGAACGTCGCGACTTCTACGAGGTCCTGGACGTGCCGCGGAGCGCGAGCCAGGACGAGATCCAGCGGGCCTACCGCAAGCTGGCCCGCACCTACCACCCCGACGTCAACTCCGATCCCGGAGCCGAGGACCGGTTCAAGGAAATCTCCGAGGCTTACGACGTGCTGTCGGATCCGGAGACCCGGCGCCGTTACGACGCGTTCGGCCCGGACTTCCGGCAGGTGCCGGACGGCGTGGATGCTGAGACCTGGCGCCGCAGCCGCGCTGGCGCGGGAGCGGGGCAGGCCCAAGGCGCCCAGGCCGGCGGGTTCGGCCCGGACCTGGGCGGCGACCTGGGCGGCATCGACATCGAGGATCTCCTCGGCGGGCTGTTCGGCGGCCGGGCGGGCCGGGGCTGGGGCCCGATCCCGGGCGCCGACCAGGAGGCCGGGATCGAACTGACCGTCGAGGAGGCCTACCGGGGCGGCCACCGGTCGGTCACCCTGGAAGGCCCGGATGGCCGGCGGTCATTCGACGTCAGGATCCCGGCCGGGGTGGCCGACGGGCAGCGCATCCGCCTGGCGGGGCAGGGCGGCCGGGGCAGCGAGGGCGCGCCCAACGGCGACCTGTACTTCGTGGTGCGGATCGCGCCGCATCCCAGGTACCGCGTTGACGGGCGCGATCTTTACGTCGACCTCCCGCTCGCGCCGTGGGAAGCCGCGCTGGGCACGTCGGTGGCCGTCGAGACCCCGGGCGGCGAGACGAAGGTCAAGGTGCCGGCGGGGACCTCGAGCGGCAAGCGGCTCCGGCTCCGGCACCGCGGCCTGCCTCATCCGAGGGGCCGGGCCGGCCACCTGTACGCCGAGATCAGGATCGTGGTGCCGGATAAGCTCTCCGACGCGGAGCGCCAGCTCTTCGAGCAGCTGGCCGCCGCCTCCACCTTCGACCCGAGGAGGCGATAGTGGGTTACGCGCTGGTCCGGCCGGTACGCCTCAACCTCGAGGCGTTCGCCCGGGCGACGGGCACGCACCCGGACCTGATCCGCAGGCTGGTCGCCCTGGGCATTCTCGAGGCCGACCGGGACGCCTCCGGCGAGCTGTGGTTCCCGCCCAGCCAGCTGGCGGCCATGGGGCGGGTACAGCGCCTTCGCGCGGGGTTCGCGCTCAACTACGCGGCCCTCGGTCTGGTCACCGACCTGTTGGACCGGATCGCGGAACTCGAGGCAGCCCTGCGCAGCGCCCGCCGGCGAGGAGGGCCGTTATGGACCCGAACGACCTGACTGCGAAGTCAACCGAAGCGCTGCACGACGCGCAGACCAAGGCGCTCCGCTTCGGGCACACGGAAGTCGACGGCGAGCATCTGCTCCTGGCCCTGCTCGACCAGCGGGACGGCATCGTCCCGCGCTTGCTGGCCCAGGCCGGCGCGGATCCCGACCGGCTGCGGACGGCGCTGGAGGCCGAGCTCGCGAAGCGTCCCAGGGTCAGCGGCCCCGGTGTCGCCCCGGGGCAGGTCCAGGTCACGCAGCGGCTGGCCCGCCTGCTCGACGGCGCCAAGCAGGAGGCGGACAGGCTCAAGGATGAATACGTCTCGGTCGAGCACCTGGTCATGGCGCTGCTCGAGGAGGGTTCCCAGACCGGCGCGGGCCGGTTGCTGAACGCGGAGGGGCTGACCAGGGACGGGTTCTTGCAGGCGCTGACCAGGATCCGGGGGAACCAGCGGGTGACGTCCGCGATGCCCGAGGTCGCGTACGAGGCGCTGGCCAAGTACGGCCGCGACCTGGTCGCCGACGCCGCGGCGGGCAGGCTGGATCCGGTCATCGGGCGGGACAACGAGATACGGCGGGTGACCCAGATCCTGTCGCGGAAGACGAAGAACAACCCGGTGCTGACCGGTGATCCTGGCGTGGGTAAGACGGCGATCGTGGAGGGCCTGGCTCAGCGGATCGCCCACGGCGACGTGCCCGAGGGCCTGCGAGACAGGACGATCTTCAGCCTCGACCTGGGCTCCCTGGTCGCGGGGGCGAAGTACCGGGGAGAGTTTGAGGAACGCCTCAAGGCGGTCCTGGCCGAGGTCAAGGCGGCCGAGGGACGCATCCTGCTGTTCGTGGACGAGCTGCACACCGTGGTCGGCGCCGGGGCCGCCGAGGGCGCGATGGACGCGGGCAACCTGCTCAAGCCGATGCTGGCCCGCGGGGAGCTGCACATGATCGGCGCGACCACCCTCGATGAGTACCGCAAGTACATCGAGAAGGACGCGGCTCTCGAGCGGCGGTTCCAGCCTGTGCTGGTGGACGAGCCGTCGGTGGAGGACACGATCTCCATCCTGCGCGGCCTGCGGGAGCGGCTCGAAGTGTTCCACGGGGTGAAGATCGCGGACGGCGCGCTGGTCGCCGCGGTGACATTGAGCCACCGGTACATTACCGACCGGTTCTTGCCGGACAAGGCAATCGACCTGGTGGACGAGGCCTGCGCGATGCTGCGTACCGAGATCGACTCGATGCCCGCCGAGCTGGACGAGCTCACGCGACGGGTGATGCGGCTGGAGATCGAGGAAGCCGCCCTGGCCAAGGAGACCGACGCCGCGAGCCAGGGCAGGCTCGAGGACCTCCGCAAGGAGCTGGCCGACCTGCGGGCGGAAGCGGACTCGCTGCGCGCCCAGTGGGAGGCGGAGCGCAGGGCGCTGCGCAAGGTCCAGGAACTGCGCGAGGAGATGGAACGGCTGCGCCAGGAAGCGGAGCAGGCCGAACGCGACTACGACCTCAACCGGGCTGCCGAGCTGCGGCTCGGCAGGCTGCCGGAACTCGAGCGGCGCCTGCGCGCCGAAGAGGAGCAGCTCGCCGTCCGTCAGGGCGGCAGCCGGCTGCTCCGCGAGGTGGTGACCGAGGATGAGATCGCCGGGATCGTCGCGCGCTGGACCGGCATCCCGGTCAGCCGGCTGCAGGAGGGGGAACGGGAGAAGCTGCTGCGCCTCGACGAGATCCTGCACGAACGGGTGGTGGGCCAGGACGAGGCCGTCCAGCTCGTGGCCGATGCCATCATCCGGGCGCGCGCGGGCGTGAAGGACCCGCGCAGGCCGATCGGGTCCTTCATCTTCCTCGGTCCGACCGGAGTCGGCAAGACGGAGCTGGCTAAGTCCCTCGCGGCGGCGCTGTTCGACACCGAGGAGAACATGGTCCGCATCGACATGAGCGAGTACCAGGAACGCCACACCGTCAGCCGGCTGCTCGGCGCGCCGCCCGGCTACGTCGGGTACGAGGAGGGCGGGCAGCTGACCGAGGCGGTCCGGCGCAAGCCGTACTCCGTGGTGCTGTTCGACGAGATCGAGAAGGCGCACCCGGACGTCTTCAACACGCTGCTGCAGGTCCTCGACGACGGCAGGCTCACCGACGCGCAGGGCCGCACCGTGGACTTCCGCAACACGGTCATCATCATGACCTCCAACATCGGCTCGGAGTACCTCCTGGACGGCGTGACTTCGGGCGGCGAGATCAAGCCCGACGCGCGCGAGCGAGTGCTGGGCGCGATGCGCGCTCAGTTCCGCCCCGAGTTCCTGAACCGCCTGGATGACATCGTGCTGTTCAAGCCGCTGACCCTGGCGGAGATCGAGCGCATCGTCGACCTGATGTTCAACGATCTGCGGAGCAGGCTCGCGGAGCGTCAGGTGACCCTCGAGGTCACCGCGGACGCCCGCAGATACATCGCGCAGCAGGGCTTCGATCCCGTCTACGGCGCCCGCCCGCTGCGCCGGTACATCGCGCGCGAGGTCGAGACCAGGATCGGGCGCGCCCTGCTCGTGGGCGATGTCCGCGACGGCGCGGTCATCCGCGTCGGTCTCACGAACGGCGAGCTGGCCGTCACGTACGAGAACCCGGACGTGAGCACGGGATAAGCAGACTGCGGGGGCCGGGATCTGCCACCCGGGGCGCTCGATGCGGTCGCCACCGGACCCGGTTCGTCAACGGCCTGGTTTGCGGCCCCAGGCGGAGACCACCGGGAAGGCGGCCAGGTCCAGCCCGCCAGCGGCGAGGTCGGCGAGGTGCCGGCCGATTTCGTCCTGGGTGAGCAGCTCCGCGTCCACCAGCCGGTCACCGCGCCGCGCGATCAGCGTGCGTTGCAGGCGGATCGTGGCCGGGCCGCCCAGCGGGAAGCGGACCTCGGCCCGCACATCCGACAGCCCCGCGCCGCGTAGCAGCCGGGGCAGCGTCCGGCCGAACCTCTTCTGGCCGCTGTGCGTCTCCATCGCCCAGGTCGCGTGGCGCACCTTGTTGGCCAGCGCCTGCGCGGGCCCGGCCTCGTCAGGACAGGCCAGCGGCTGCAGTAGCGGGTCGGCGCTTTCGGCGAGCAGCCAGCCGCCCGGACGCAGCGCGCCGGCCATCGCGGCGAGCCCGGCCGCGTAATCGTGCACGTGCTCCAGCACCAGGCGCGCGTGCACCAGGTCAAACCCGTTTCCCGGTGCTTGCTCGGCGGCCACGTCGTGCCGCAGCGCCTCGACATTGACCCCGCGGCTGGACGCCAGCGCCCAGGCATCCACGTCGGTCGCCACCACACGGCCGGTCCCGCCGACCCGCTCGGCCAGCCAGCCCGTGACGCTCCCGCCGCCCGCGCCGACCTCCCAGCACTGCCAGCCCGGGGCGATCCCCAGATGCGTGATGCGGTAGATCGTGGCCGGGTCGAACAAGGCCGCGAGGGTGTCGAAGTGCTCGTGCAGCAGTTCCTCGCGCGCTGCCTTTGGCGGGGCCGCGTCCGTTGCCCGGGCCCTCACGGCGCGGTGTCCTTTTCGCCGCCGAAGTTGCGCCGCAGCGTCTCGCCGTTCGGCGTTCCGCCGAGGGCGGCTGAGATCTTGTCCCAGGACCAGTCGGCGGCCCGGGCCTCCCGGACCGCCAGCGCGATCGCGTTCTGCGCTACCCGCCGCGCATCCACCGCGTTGTTCATCAGTTCTTCGATCGTCGCCATGCCAAGAAGTATGGCACAAACTGTGGCACGGATCGAGCAGAAATGATCCCCGGGGCCCGGGACGAGGGGAGGTCCGTCCTGCAGGTGAAAGTGCACGTGCTTGCCGGGTCCTGCGCTACCTCTCGGGGCAGGCAGCCACACCGCTGATACGCGGCAGACCCGCTGCTGCCGGGACCGCCGGGACCGCCGGGCCGGGGTGGCCCGGCGGTCCCGGCGTCCGCGAGGGCTAGGTGACGACGATGCCCGCGGCCGTGGCGCCAGCTGGCAGCGCGACCGGGGAGCTGGGCAGCTCGGTCAGGTCACCGCCGCTGACGGCGAACGCGCCGACGGCGGCGATTTTGCTTTCATCCACGTACAGGAACCGACCGTCGGGGCTGAGCCTGGCGTCGACCGCGCCGACGCCGCCGGCGGCGGCGACCAGCGTGCTGCCCAGTAGGGTCAGCGCGCCGTCCGGGGCGATCTGGTAGCGGGAGATCGTGCCGGACGCGGTGTTCACGGTAAACAGGAACTGGCCGTCATGGCTGATCTCCACCCAGCACGGGGCCATCTGGCCGTCCGCGAACGGGGAGCCCGCGACCGGCGACAGCGCGCCGTCCGCGGAGTCGGTGAACGCCGAGACGGTACCGCTGTCGGTGGCGGTGTTGTGGGCGTTGGACACGAACAGCTGGTCCGGGTCGGTCGGCCGGAACTCGCTGCCGAACGGCCCTAGTCCCTCGGCCTTGAACGGCGACCCGGGAGCGGCGGTCAGCCGCCCGTTGAAGCCCACGGTAAAGCTGTCGATCAGGGAGGTCCCCACCTCGGTGCCGACGAGCTTGGTGCCGGTGCTGTTGAACAGCACGTCACCGGGCGCGGCGTCCGCGGCCAGCGCGACGGTCGACCCGGGGATCGGGACCAGGCGGCCGCCCCAGCCCAGCCGGAAGCCGGTGTAGTTGCTGCCGCCGCTGCCGGAGTTGGCTACGTACACCAGGTCACCGTGAACCGCGATGCTGACCGGCAGGACACCGCCGGAATGCACCACGCCGCCCGGCACCAGGCCGAGCGAGCCGTCGCCGTGGATCCGCAGCACCGAGATCTGGTTACTGCCGGCGTCGGCGGCGAGCAGGAACCGGCCGTTCGGCGTGACCTGCAACGCGCCCTGGGAGGCGAGGCCGGCCCCGGTCCCGGCGCCGCCGGCCACGAACGGGGATCCGGGCTCGGGGGTCAGCGAACCGTCCGCATGCCGGTCGAACGCCCCGATCGTATTCACCCCGGCCGTGTTGTCATCGACGTACACGTGCCCGACCACCGGAGACGTATCAGCCGAGGCCGAGGCCGAGGCAGGCACGGCCACGGCCACGGCCGCGCCCGTCGCGACGGCGAGCACCACCGCGCCCGGCCTGGTACGTGCGATAAAGCGGACCACGCGCGCCGCCCCGGCCGCCGCACTGGCCAGCGCCGCGCGGCCCGGCACGGCGATCGGCTTCCCGGCGGCAGCGCCGGGGCGATTCGGGATTCTCATGTCTGCTCCTCTGCAGGTGATGGGCTTGCGCACCTGCAGTCCCCGCAGCAGCCCGGGCGTTACAGTCTCGGCCCGCCGACGCGTGTGGCTGACCACATGGCAGGTAGTGCCCTGTCAGTCGGACGGTGCGGGCACGATTCCGGACGCTCAGCCTAAAGGTCGAGCACGAGATCGCCGCGTGGCTGGGAGCAGCAGATCAGCGCGCTGCCTTCGGCGGGATCCTCGACCGGGTCGGGGGCGTAGCTGACCGTTCCTGACATCACGTCCGTGTCGCAGGTCTGGCACACGCCGGTGCGGCACGACCAGCGCACCGGCACGTCGCAGGCTTCGGCCAGCTCCAGGAGGCTGGCGTAGCGACCGGCCCAGCGGACGGTCAGGCCGCTGCGCGCGAACGCTACCTCCGGACCGTCACCCGGCTCGCCCTCCGGCGGGTGCGGAGGCCGGGCCGCGGCCGCCGCGATGCCGGGCGTCTGCGACGGCGCAGTACCGAAGATCTCGGTCCGCACGCGTCCTGGGTCGATGCCGAGGTCCACCAGGGCGGCAGAGATCTCGGCCATGAACGCGGCCGGGCCGCAGATGTAGGCGTCGCCGTCGCGCGGGAGCTGCAGCGCGGCCAGCACGGACGCAGACAGCCGCCCCGGCGTCTGGTAGTCGCGCCCCTGGACGTCACCAGGACCTGGCCGGCTGTAGCAGACATGCCGGTGCCCGCGGGCCAGACCGGCCAGCAGCGAACGCGACTCCGCGGCGAACGGCTCCTCTGCCCGGCTGCGGGCGCCGTGCAGCCACCAGATGTCGCGAGCGGATCCACTGGCAGCCAGGGCGTGCAGCATGGCCAGGACCGGGGTTGCCCCGACGCCCGCGCTGATCAGCAGCACCGGCGTCTCCCCCGGCCGCAGCACGAAGGTGCCGCGCGGTGCGGCCGCCTCGAGCTGATCACCCGGGTGGACCCGCGCGTGCACGAACTGGCTGCCCACACCGTGCGGCTCGCGCTTGACGCTGACGCGGTAGGAACCAGCGTCCGGTGATCCGGACAGCGAGTAGCTGCGCAGCAGCGGTGTCGCGCCGGGGACGGCGTTCAGCCGCAGGGTCAGGAACTGCCCCGGCAAGGCGGCCGGCAGGGCGGCTCCGTCCGGATCGGCCAGGTACACCGAGATCACCGAGTCGCTTTCCCGTTCCACGGCGGTCACGGCCAGCGGGC
>JASIGD010000575.1 GCA_030045295.1 Streptosporangiaceae bacterium | reverse complement strand
GTCTCGTCCAAGAACGGCAGCCCGACGTGGAAGATGACGAAGTTGATGTCGGGGAAGTTGGCCGCCGCCCCGTCCATGTCCCAGGTCTGGGTGTGCTCGATCGGCTGCGGGCCGAGCGGGACGCCCTTGTGCACGCCGATCAGGTTCACGCCTAGTTCCTGCGCCTTCTCGAAGATCGGGAACGCGATGTTGGGGTCGTCCATCCGCCAGGGGTAGGGCGTGCCGTAGTCGTAGCGCACGTTGTAGAACTTGAACGCGCGGGCGCCGAACTCCCCGACCTGGCGTTCCATGAGATCGAGCGCTTTGCGTCCTTCCAGCGGGTTGACCGATCCCCAGAAGACCGTGCGGTCGGGGTCGCGGCTGGCCAGGTCGGCGCACGCCTCCCACGGCGACAGGCCGTCCCGGAACAGGTCGGTCAGCGGCAGCGGCATCGCTACCAGCATGTCGGTGTCGGATTCGGAGAAGACCATCCGGCGGATGTCCGAGGGCGTCCACTCCCGCAAGAACTCCTCGGGCGGTAGCTTGTGCTGGTCATCGTCCGGGGTCAGGGCGTTATGAAACGCGTACAGGTGGTTGTCGAACATCAGGCCCGGCTGCCCGAACGCGTTCTTCGGGTCGAAGTTGAAGACGTGCGCCACGCAGTCGAAGACGAAGGCATCGTCGATCATCGCGGCTAACTCCTTTGCTGACAGGTGTGCACGGATGTATTCGTCCCGGTCGGGCACGGCCGAGGGCGGAGGCAGGAACCGGAGGATGTTCCGGGCCCGGGGGGAAAGCCGGTCGGTCGTCCACGCCTCATCCCAGACGATGGACACGTCAGCGTCGCTGATCCCGGGCTGGCCGAGGATCTGGTCTTTGACCTGGGTGAGTACGGTGGCGGCGAACGGGCACCAGCCCGAGGTGAGCAGCAGCTCGACCGTGGCTTTGCCGTCTTCGACCCGGACCGAGCGCACCAGGCCCATGTCCACAACCGAGATGCCCTTCTCCCGGCAGCAGGGATCGTAGATCCCCGCGAGCGCGTCGCGGGCCCATGTCGGCAGCTCGGACATACCGCCATCGTCAGCCCCGCTGGGATCGGATGGCAAGACCTCTATCTCAGGGCGTCGAGGTCCACCTGGGCATCAGGTACTTCCACGGCGTTGCCGTGCCGCCGAGCTCGGTCCTCACCTCGATCACCGCCGGACGGCCGTCGGCCAGCGCCTTGGTCAGCGTCGCCTCCAGCGCCTCCGGGGTGCGCACGCTGTAGCCCGCGGCGCCGAAGGCCTCGGCGACGGCCGCGAAATCCGGGTTGTGCAGCCGCGCACCCACCTGCCTGCCCTCGTACATCCGCTCCTGGTCCAGCAGCACGTTGCCGAAGGCGTTGTTGTTGAACACCACCGCGACCACGCCCAGGCCGTGCTGGACCGCGGCGGCCAGCTCGCCGATGCCGAACATGAACCCGCCGTCCCCGGCGATGGATACCACCGCCCGGTCGGGAAACGCGGCCTTCACCCCCAGCGAGGTGGGGTAGCCGAAGCCGAGCGTGCCCTGGTGACCGCAGGTGACGAACTGGCGGGGCGCGTGGACGGGGAACCCGAAGTAGGAGGCGAACCCGGCCTGGCAGATCTCCTCCACGAAGAAGCCGTCGGCTGGCAGTGCCGCACGGATCGCGGCCAGGTAGTCCAGATCGATCCCCACGTCCCGGAACTGCCGGGCCGTCTGCTCCTTGACCGCCCGGAACTCGGCGCTGCGATCGGCCGGCGACAGGTTCCGTTGACGCAGGTCCCGGGCCAGCGCGGCGGCCGCCTGCGCGGCGTCGGCGACGAGCGCGACGTCCGGCTCGAGCCGGACGGCCTGCACCGGGTCGATGTCGATCAGCACCGTGCGCAACCCGGCGGGCCGGTCGGGCCAGCGGAACCAGGCCAGCTCCAGCCGGGAGCCGATGCCGAGCAGGACGTCGGTTTCGGCCCAGCGCCGGAACCCCGCGGCGCTGGTGAACCCGAACGGGTCGTCGTCGTCGACGATGCCCCGTCCGCCTCGGAAAGAGACCACCGGTGCCTGCAGCAGCCGCGCCAGTTCGGCCACTTCGGCGGCGGCGCCGCGCGCGCCGCTGCCGACCATGATCATGGGATTGCTGGCCGCCGCCAGCAGGTTCGCGGCCCGGCTGATCGCGTCCTGGTCGAGGCGGGGGGGATGGACGGGCACCGGCGGGACGGGGTCGGCCGGCGCGGCCGCGGCCAGCACGTCCCAGGGGACGGCGATCGCGGTCGGCCGGGGCCGTCCCGACCTGGCGTGGTACAGCGCCCGTGCGGTCAGCTCGCTCGCCTGGCCGGGATGCTCCACGGTGGCCGCCCACTTGGTCAGCGATCGCATGGTCGCGAGCTGATCGGGCAGCTCGTGCAGGTGACCCAGGCCCCGGCCGATGAACCGGGACGGGATTTCCCCCGTGATGCACAGCACCGGCGCGCTCGCACCGTACGCGGAGACGAGCGCGGCGCTGGAGTTCAGGAAGCCGGGTCCCGGTACTACCGAGTACACGCCGGTTCGTCCGGTGGCCTGCGCGTAGCCGAACGCCATATAGGCCACGGTCTGCTCGTGCCGGGCGCCGATCACCCGGAGACCCGCCCGGGCCATCGCGTCGAACAGCGGATAGGTCTGCACGCCGGGGATGCCGAATACGGTGTCGATGCCGTGGCTGATCAGCGACTGCACGATGGCGTCGGCCGTGCTGACGGTCTCGGTCACATCGCCCCTCCATCCCAGCCCGGGCTAGCACGACCATATAAGATCCACGCGATTCCAGGGCCGCTGCCTGAAGGCGGCGGGAGGATGGGAGACTGTCGGCGTGGCCGACCCCGATCCCAAGGCGGACCTGCACCGCTACCTGCAGCGCGGTCGCGAGGCCGTGCTGTGGAAGCTTGACGGGCTCTCCGAGTACGACATCCGCCGCCCGATGGTACCGACCGGCACCAACCTGCTGGGACTGGTCAAGCACCTGGCCAGCGTGGAGCTGGGTTATTTCGGCGAGGTCTTCGGCCGGCCCTCCGGCGAGCCGCTGCCGTGGTTCGATGAGGGCGCCGAGCCCAACGCGGACATGTGGGCCACCGCCGACCAGTCACGCGAGGAGATTGTCGGGCTGTACCACCGGGCCTGGGCGCATTCGGACGCTACGATCGCCGCGCTGGCCCTGGACGCGACCGGCCACGTGCCGTGGTGGCCCGAAGGGCGCCGCGAGCCGACGCTGCGCCTGATCCTGGTGCACATGATCGCCGAGACTGACCGGCACGCGGGGCACGCGGACATCGTCCGCGAGCTGATCGACGGGGCCGCCGGGCTGCGCGCCGACAACGACAACCTGGCGCCGGGCGACCGAGCCTGGTGGGAGAGCTACCGGGCCCGGCTCGAGCGCGCGGCGCGTGACGCCGGCCGGGTCTGATCCGTCACGGTCCTGATGCGCTGGTTACGGTTCGCCGGGTTCCAGGGTCTTTTCGAACCAGTGGTGGGCGTAGGGCTCGTCGTTGAACGGCGCCACTTCGCGGTAGCCTGCCGCCCGGTACAAGCTGATCGCTTCGTCCAGGGCGCGGTTGGTCTCCAGCTGCAGCACGCGGGCGCCGTGGGCCGCGGCGCAGGCTTCGAGCTCGGCGAGGAGCCGGCGGCCCAGGCCGAGTCCGCGGACCGCCGGGGCGACCCACATCCGCTTGATCTCGGCCGGCGCGTCTTGGTGGAACTTAAGCGCCCCGCACCCGACCGGCTCGGAATGCAGCGTGGCGAGCAGGAATAGCCCGGCCGGCGGGGATAGCTCCTCGTCGGCGGCGGAAATGCTGATGGCCGGGTCGAATCCGCCGTCGAAGCGGTCCGACAGCTCGCCGACATAGGCCCGGACGGCCCGGCGGGCGTCCGGGTGCCTCGGATCGCAGGCGCTGACCTGGACCGCGGAGGCCACCAGCAGCCGTTCGACCTCGGCCATCGCCGTGACCAGCAGGTCTCGCTGCCGGGCGCTGAGCGGTCCGAGGATGGCTGCGGCCGCGTCATCGGAGCGCCGGTCGAGCTCGGCTCGCTCGGCCCGCCCGAGGCTGGTCAGGCGGGCGGTCCGCACCCGCCCGTCGGCTGCGTTCGGCTCCACGACGACCAGCCCGGCGTTCTCCAGCGACCGCAGCAGCCGGCTCAGGTACCCGGAGTCCAGGTCCAGCCGGGCGCGCAGCCGCTTGACGTCGCTGCCCTCCGGGCCTATCTCCCACAGCAGGCGTGCCTGCCCCAACGGCCGGCCGCGGGACAAGAACGCGTCGTCGAGCGCGCCGATCCTTTGCGTGACGGTCCGGTTGAAGCTTCGTACTTGTTCGATCGGGCCGCGATCCATTCCCTGACTTTAGTCAGAGAACTTGCCGCGGGAAAGGGGCGTACCCACGCTCACCCGGGTTCGTGGCACGATGAGCACCAAGAGCCGGACAAGATGATCACCAGGACCCGGACGATGAGAGCGGTTATGAACGACGAGCGTGAGAACCTCAGCTGGCAGGCGTTCGGCGAGGCATCCCGGGAGCTTGCGGAGGTCATCGCGGCCGACGGGTTCGAGCCCGACCTGATCTTGTCGATCGCGCGGGGCGGCCTGTTCCTGGCCGCCGCCCTCGGGTACGCGCTCGCGGTCAAGAACCTGCACGTGACGAACGTCGAGTTCTACGACGGGGTCGGCACCACGCTGGACATGCCGGTCATGCTGCCGCCGGTGCCGAGCGCGGTGGACTTCTCCGCGAAGAAGGTGCTCGTCGCCGACGACGTCGCGGACTCCGGCCGGACGATGGAACTCGTCTACACCTTTATCAAGGACAACGTGGACGACGTGCGCTCGGCGGTGATCTACGAGAAGCCGCGGTCGCTGATCAAATGCGATTACGTGTGGAAGCGCACCGACCGCTGGATCAACTTCCCCTGGAGCTACCTGGGTCCCGTCGTCCAGCGCGCCGGGCAGGTCCTCGACGCCTGACCCGGCTCAGCCGGGCAGGGACGAGCCCGCCCGGGACGCCTCCAGCGCCAGCAGCGCCACGTGCAGCGAGGTCCGTGACTCGGCCGAGCCCAAGTCGGTACCGAGGATCCGCTCGATCCGGCGGAGCCGCTCGTAGAACGTAGGCCGGGCCAGGTGGGAGGCCTTGGCCGCCTCCGCCTTGTTGCCGCCGGCCGCCAGGTAGGCGGCGAGCACGTCGATGAGCCCGGCGTGCTGCTCGCGAGCGAGCAGCACGCCGAGTTCACGCTCGACGAAGGTCTGCAGCCGCGGGTCGTCGCGGAGCAGGTGGAGCAGGCCGCGCAGGCGCAG
>JASIGD010000574.1 GCA_030045295.1 Streptosporangiaceae bacterium | reverse complement strand
TCGAACAGCGTAATCCGGGTCTCCTGCCACAGCTGCCTGCCGAACAGGAACGGCGAGTTAGCCGCCAGCGCGACCTGCACGCCGGCGATCGCCTGGGCGGCGTTCCAGTAGTTCGCGAACGCGTCCGGGCTGACCTGGGTATGCAGCTGGACGCTGGTGCAGGCGGCTTCGGGCGTGATGCTGTCGCAGTGGGTGAGAAGATGCTCGGAGCCGTCGATCGCGATCTCCATGTCTTCCCCGCGGGCCGCGAAGATCTGCTCGTTGAGCACCCGGTAGCGTTCGTTGGCCGACATCGCCTCCTCGTGCACGTCGTGCTCGGCCAACGTCGGCAAGATGCCGATCATGACCAGGTAGTTGCCGATCGCGCGGGCCTTGGCATCGGCCGCGTTGAGATCGGCGCGGACCTCCTGCTCCAAGTCGGCCAGCGCGTCACCGGCAAGCTGGCGGGGCGGCACGTTGATCTCGAGGTTGAACTGCCCGACCTCGGTGGCCCAGGCCGGATCGGCGATCACCTTGAGCACGTCGGCGTTGCGCATGGAGGGCATCCCGTGCTCGTCGACCAGGTTCAGCTCGATCTCCTGGCCCACCATCGAAGGATGGTCGTCGAACCGGCGCTCGCGCAGCATACGGGCGAATACGTCCAGCGAGCGGCGTACCTTGTCCCGGTACTTCCGCCGGTCCTCGCCGCTGATCTTGACCGCCTGGATGTCACGGCCCATGGAGGCCTCCGCTCAACTGGATAAACGGCCCATATTCCCTGCTCTACACATTGGCATGCGACCCAGCACCGGCGCTAGCGGGCGCTCGGATCAGGCGCGCGCCAGCCGGGCGCTCTCGTCGTGGACCCACAGGCCGAGCAGCCCGCGCAGGTGCGCGATGAACTGGTCTTGCTCGTGCGACGGGTAGACCGACCGGACCGTCTGGACCAGGAGCCGGTCGAAGTCGGGCCCGGCCACCCAGTCCAGGACTATCTGGTCCAGGCGTGCAAGCGTGCCCACGCAGAAATCCCGGTAGCGGTCCATGTCGAAGTACGCGTTGGCGAGATCCCGGTACACGTCCAGCTTTTCCCGGTACGACATCCCGGGCTCGTCCGCGACCGCGAAGTACCGGTCGGTCTCCAGGTCGAGCTGGGGCCGCCTATTGGTCACCAGGGCGAAGACGCACCACCTGACCAGGGCCTTCATGGCCCAAGGGAAGTAGTAGTGGAGGCTGGTCAGGGAGACGTCCGGGCACGCGTTGGCGTAGTCGATGGGATAGACCTCCTCGCCGGCGACCAGGGTCTCGCACGAGTTGAACTCCCACCTGAAGAACGCGTTGACCAGCTTTCCGATGGTCAGCACCTCGGCGCCGACCTGCGGGGACAAGAAGCCGTGCTGGACCGCGTAGCGCCGGTGCATGGGCTCATCCGGCTGGAACCGCATGACCATCGTCTCGGCGCCGATGGACAGCGAGCGGGCGAAGACGTCATAGTCGATGGCCTTCTGCAGGTGCATGAGCATCTCGCCGCTGGCGTCGTAGGCGGCGTGCAGCTCGCCGGGGTTGTTGATCCGCGAGACGCCGCGCCAGGCGCCGCCGTCGTAGGGCTTCATGAACAACGGATAGCCGATGCGTTCCGCGATGGCGTCCAGGTCGAACGGCTGGTTGTAGCGGCTGGCGGTATAGGCGTAGCGAGCGTTGTCGACCGGATGCTTGTACGGGACCAGCACCGTCTCGGGCACCTTGAGCCCGAGGCGCATCATCGCGCAGTAGGCGGCGTGCTTTTCCATCGACTGGAAGGTGAACGGGCTGTTCAGCAGGTACACGCCATCCATCATCGCGACCTTCTTCAGCCATTCCCTGGGATGGTAGTACCAGTACGCCAGCCGGTCGATGACCAGGTTGTAACGCGGCCGGTCGCGCAGGCTGAACGGCTCGATGGTGATCCGCTCGCAGTCGAAGGCGTGCGTGCTGCCGTCCGGGCCGTCAACCGGCCCCAGCCGGCGCAAGATCTCCTCGAACGCGGTGGGCCAGTCCTCCTCGGTACCGAGCAGCAACCCGATCAGGTGCCTGGTGGCGGTCAATGAAGGCTCCCGTCTCAGCAGAATCGCGGCATATGATGGGCCACCTGGGCGCGCCAGGACGGCCAGTCGTGGGGTACGTCGTCCCCCCAGAGGTCAAGTTCGTGCCGGATGCCCTTGTCGGCGAGCAGCGCGGCGAACTGCTTGGTGCTCTGCAGCGTCCCGGTGGTGTCCTCCCACTGGCCCTGCCCGCAGACGAGCAGCAGGCTGACCTGGCCGCGCAGCCATTCGAGATGGTCGCCGTTCAGGTGGCCGGCATAGTCCATGGGGTTGTTGAAGTACGCCTCGTTGCCCCGCTCGCCCCACCCGTTCCGCGCGGCGGGGTCGTAGTGGCCGGAGAAGCACAGCGCGAGCGGAAACAGGTCAGCCCGCTTGAGCGCGAAGTTGGCCGCGTGGAAGGCCCCCATGCTGCATCCGAGGGTGATCACCTCGGCCGGGCCGCCGCAGTCCCGATAGATCCACGGTACGACGTCGCCGGTGATCCACGACTCGTACCGGCCATGCCGGCGCGCGCGCTCCTCGACCGGGATCGCGTGATCGGACCACGACGCGGCGTCGTAGCTGTCCACGCAGTACAGCTTCAGCCGGCCCGCCTCGATGAGGTCGGCTACCGCGGCGACCATCCCGTTGTTCTCGAAATCGGCGGCCCGGCCCCGCTCGGTGGGAAACGCCAGCGCCGGGCGGCCCCAGTGGCCGTAGCGGATGACGGTACCCGCGGCGCCGAGGGCAGCGGACCATAGCCCGGTCATCTCCCGGTTCACGTGCGGGTACCCGGTACGGGATTCGCTCCCGGTACAGCGATCACTCGCACATGGTGCCTGTTCCGCGCGGGCGATGACAATAGCAGCGTCCAGCCGGGGCCGGGCGGCTACCGGCCTGCCCGCCGGGACGGCCGGCTCACCGGCCCGCCGTCCTCCGCACCTGTCCCCGGGCGGCGGCGCCCGCGCTGGACGGCAGGCAGGGCGCGACGCGGGATACCACGGCCGTTAGGAGTAATTTTAAAAATCTATTTTCCTAACGGACAGTGGCGGGGGCGGTCGGTTCAGTCCCGGCTGCGGCCGCCGTAGCGCCCGGGGTTCCAGCGGCTGCCCAGCGTGCCCGCCGCGGCCTCGCGTGCGGCCATGCCGCCGCCGCGGCCTCTGAGCAAATAGGCGATGCCGACGGCGATAAGCCCGCCCGCGACGGGGCCGATGAGGTACGCCCACCACGAGGTCCAGTCGTCCAGCACCAGGGCGGGTCCCAGCGACCGGGCCGGGTTCATCGATGCCCCGCTGACCGGAGAGCCCCACAGCCCGGCCAGGGCGATGTAGCTGCCCACGCCGAGCGCGGCTATCGCCCCGAGCTGCTGCGCGCCGGACGCGGTGCCCAAGATCACGCTCACCAGCCCGGTAGTCAGGACCAGTTCCCAGACCAGCGCGGTGGCGGTGGAGATGCCGTGACCCGGCAGGGTCAAGCCCGCGCTGCCCTGCTTGCCGATCAGCGCCCACAGCAGCAGCGTGGCCAAGATGGCGCCCAGGAACTGGGCCACGATATACCAGGGCACCCGCTTCCAGGGGAAGTCACCGCGCAGCGCGAAGGCGATGCTGACGGCGGGGTTGAGATGCGCGCCGGAGACGGCGCCCATGAACAAGATGATGGCCACCACCGTCAGGGCGGGCGCGACGACCCGCGCGGTGTAGGGGATGGCGTGGCCGCCGAAGCGGGCGTTGACCATTCCCCCGCCGACGGCGGCCAGGACGAGGAAGAAAGTCCCCAGCACCTCGGAGAACAAGCGCCGGTTCTCGTATCTGTCGTCCCAGAAGTCAACGGCCCGGGCGAACGAGTTCGGCTGCCCTATGGTCCGCAAGGCCACGTAGGCGTGATCGGCTAGTTGCCGCTCGGATTCGGTTAGCTCCCGCTCGGGGTCCCCGGGCTGGCCCGGCGTGGCCGGCTGGTTGGTCATCGTTCTCCTCCTCCGACTACCGGGACATCACCCGGTCGGTCTGGTCCCCGGCGCTGCGCGCCGCAACCACACGCGATGATCTACCGCAGGTGCGGGAACTTCGCCAGCAGGCAGCCTTCGCCGTGCCGTGCGTGACTCGGACCTGGGTCTCCAGTACGATCATGACGTTTCCGCCGGGACGATGTGTCCCGGCGCTTGCAGGCGCACCGCCCCTCGAGGAGAGACCATGCCGCTTGCCAGTTCATACAACTATCCGCTGCTCGATGCGTTCTGGACGATCCTCGAGATCTTTCTGTGGGTGATCTGGTTCTGGATCCTGATCTGGATATTCATCGACCTGTTCCGCAGCCGGGATCTGAGCGGCGGGGCCAAGGCCCTGTGGTTCCTGTTCATCCTGTTCATCCCGCTGATCGGTGTCCTGGTCTACCTGATCGTCCGCGGCGGGAGCATGCACGAACGGGCGATACAGCAGGCGCGGCAGCAGGACCAGGAATTCCGCAGCTACGTCCAGGACGTGGCGGGTTCGCAGCCCAGCACGGCCGACCAGCTGGCCAAGCTCGCTGACCTGCGCGACCGGGGCGTCATCACGCCCGCGGAGTTCGAGGCCCAGAAGGCTAAGATCCTGGCCTGAGCGCGATCCGCACGGCGGCGGGCCCGCTCAAGCCGACACCACGGTCACGATGGTGCGCCCGATCTTGATCTTGTCGCCTTTCTTCAGGCGCTGAGCCGCGAAGATGCGGCGCCCGTTGAGCCAGGTGCCGTTGGTCGAGCCGAGGTCCTCGACGTACCAGAGACCGTGGGCGAACTGAAACAGGGCATGGTGGCTGGAAGCATGCTCGTCGCTGACCGGCAGCGTGCCCTGGCGGCCGGCGGTGAAGTCGCCGCGGAAGACGCGGGTCTGGTCTCCGGCCTGGACGACAAGCGACTGGGTCGGGATCGCCTCGGCGAGGGTTTTGTCGTCCGGGGCGGTGACGGCGGACACGGCGGCCCGCCAGGCTTGCTGCTCCTGCTCGGTGAGGTCTTCCCACGCCGGGGCGGACGCGGGCAGGGCGCCGCGGTGGGCGTCGTAGGCGGTTCGGGCGAGGCGGTCAAGGTCAGCGCTGGTCACGTTCTGATGATGCCAGAGGCAGGGGGTGGGAGGAGACGACGGTGGCGGACCAGAGTCAGCACGGCACCGGAACCTGTGCGCTCGCGGGTCCGCGCGCCCGCGCGCCCGGGTCAGCGCGCGCCCGTGCGCCCGGGTCAGCAACGCATAGTCACGCGGCTCAGTCCCAGAGGATCGCTCCGCAGGCGGCACAGCTGCCCGTCTGGTAATCCCGGGCGTCGGGCGGGTGCGAGCACCCAGGCTGAGCCGCCGGTTCGGGCTCAGGTCTGGGCTCGGGCGCGGCCGGCGGGCCGGGTGGGGTGGGCTGAGGGACGGCTGGCCGCACCGGGGCGCCCGCCTGGCCGGTGCCGGGGGCGTCGCCCACGTAGTACCGCAGGGCCGTCCGGACGATCTCCCGGCACCACTCGGCGCGGCTCCACCCGGCGAATTCGGGCCGCGCCAGCACCTGGTCTATCCGCGCGGCATCAGCCTCGGAGACCTTGAGCCCAATGGGCACGCGGGCTGAATCTGGCAGCCTGGTACGCGCCATGCGTTCAACGTACCCGGATCCGCACGGGCCTATCGCTGGACCGTATGCGGGTGCCTCGGGCCGTACCGGTGCCGCGTCCTGGTGCGTACGCGCCGGCGCAGCCAAAAGAGCAGGGCAGCGGCAATCAGCGCGAGCACGGTGATCCGGACGGGAGAAGAGAAGCTGAAAATCTGGGCCGCCAGCCGGAGCACCGCCGCGCAGACGGCGAAGATCATTACCGTAGCGGCCGCGTAGGCCAATCCCCGTCGGACCATTTCGCACCCCTTTGTGCGCTTACATCCGCATCCGTCATTCAAGGTTAGGAAGCGAACGCTACGGGATCGTTACGGTCCAGCGGCGACCGAATATCCTGCCGTCCAGCCGGCCTTCGCTGTCATTTGCGCCCGCTGATCGCGAATCAACACCGGTCCATCGGCGCGGCGGAGGACGGCACCGGGATGATCGCGGACATCCGCGGCCCGGCCAGACAGGTTAGCACCGCCGCGGGCGAGGCGGCGGTGCCGGCCCGCTCTGGCGTAGCCTGCGGGTATCGAAGACGCTGGCCGAGTGTGGGATCGTTACGTCTTACGGAAGCGAAGGAGTCCGATGAGGCATGGCTGATCCGCCGCGTGACGGGGCCGGGGCGTCCCCGATGGGCAGCGCCGAGGACGGATCGCCCCAGACTGAGGCCGCTGCCTCCGCGGCGTTCGAGCCGAGGAACACCCGGCCGTGGCTGGAGATCCGCTTCGAGCAGGCGCTGAGCCTGTCCCGGATCGTGGTCGTCGTCCCGGTGATCGTCCTGCTTCTCGCCTCGATCTCGTCTTTCGCCTACGGGACCGACGTTTTCGTCAGGTCAGTGACGCGCGTCATCGATAACCCCGAGCTGACCAGCCATAACCTCGGGTTTCTGCTCCTGCTGACCGACCTGTTCCTGGTCGGCGCGACCCTCATGATCGCCGCCTTCGGTTTCTACGACCTGTTCATCATCAGGGTCGACGCTGACGGCTCGTCGCTGCGCCTGCCCGCCTGGCTGCGGATGAACGATCTCAACGATCTGAAGGCCAGGGTGATCTCGATGGTCATCCTGGTCGCGGCGGTCACCTTCGTGGACGTGGTCGTGGACTCCGAGGGCGGCGGGCTGAACACGCTCTACCTCGGCGCCGCGGTGGCGCTGGTGATTGCGGCGCTCACGGCGTTCCTCCGCTTCGTCCGCTGACGCGCACCGGACCGGAGCAGAGGGTAAAGGTCGCTTGACATGGGATGTACGTAAAGCTACCTTTACATCATGCGGAACCGGGTCCGGGAGCAGCGCCGGGACGCCGGGCAACGGGAGCAGCCCCCCGGTCAGACGGTGAAGGAGACTGACATGACGACGCAACAGCTGAACCTGCTCGCCGTGATCAGCGCCGTGGTGTGCTGGGGCGCGTTCGTGGCCACCTGGCTTGCGGCCGAGAACTACAACCAAGGACGGGCTCCGGCGGAACGTACGCGTTCCCGGTTCGGATCGGCATTCACGCCGAGTGTCGTCATCGCCAGCGTGATCACCTTCGCGGTGCCCGCGGCAGACTGGCGCTCGCTGACCTTCCACACCCCCCCGGTCCGCATCCTGGGCCTGGTCATCCTGCTGGCCGCGACAGCGCTGACGATCTGGGCCAGGCTCGTGCTCGGCCTCATGTGGAGCGGCGCGCCCGCGGTCAAGGAGCAGCACCAACTCCGGACCAGCGGGCCGTACGCCATCACCAGGCATCCCATTTACACCGGGATCCTGGGCATGCTGCTCGGGACCGTGCTGGTAGCCGGGGCCGGCCGGTGGATCGTGCTCTTCTCCGTGATCCTGATACTGCTCGAGATAAAGATCCACATCGAAGAACGGCTCATGACGGCCGAGTTCCCTGACGACTACCCGCGGTACCGCCAGGTCGTGCCCCGGCTGGTACCCGGGCTGCGCCTGATCGGCAGGCACGGGGACGCCGAGCCGATAGCCGCCAGCCATTGACGCGAATCGGCGCGCTAGTACGCCCTCGCCGACCGGCACGTCGAACGCTGGAATCCGTGCGAGCGCAGAGGCCGCTGACGGGTTCCCGCGGTCACGCCTTGACCAGCGGCGTATCCACCAGATGCTCGGCGAGGAACCACGCCTCCAACTCGCCGGTGCGGATGACATCTGAGACCAACAGGTCGTTGGTGCCGTCGTCACCCATCTCGGCGGCCCGGGCCGCGGCTTCGTGCGCGTCGATGAGGATGGTCTCGTGCGCCTCCAGCAGCCGGGACAGCATGGCCGGCACTTCCTCCACGCCGTCCGGCGCGCGCGGGATGCGCGTCAGCTCCGCCGCGAGCCGCGGGTCGCCGACGGCGACGCCGCCCAGGGTCTGCACCCGCTCGGCGATGGTATCCACCAGCGCAAGTTGCTCGCCGGCGTGCTTGTCCAGCAACAGGTGCAGCTGGTAAAAGGTCACGCCGCGAACCAGCCAGTGGTGCTTCTTGTACAGCGCGTGCAGGATCTGCGTGTCGGCCAGCAGGGCGTTCAGCCGCTGGCAGGAGTACATCCGGGTGTCGTAAGAAAGCCCCAGCGGAAACTGTCGCACCGTTCCGAACGCCTGGATTTCCGCGCCTTTTTGGTGCAGCCAGGGCTGGCTGTTGGCTTTCGCCTTCGCGGAAGAGCGGGATGCGGACTTTGCTGGGCTCATCGATTCTCCTCCTAGATGCGTCACGGGGCGATGGAGAGGCGGCTCTCCGCACGGCCTTCGGCGTGAGTTGACCTTCGTGATCAAACCCCCGGCCGGGTACGTGCTCGTGGAATCGTAAGCGCGGGGCCGTTCGGTCCATATCACCTGTTCGTGTCGGTCACGGGTCACATTGCCCGCTTCGCCGGGCGGCTTGATCTGCGGTAGTCATCCTCGAATTCGGCTGGGCCGCGGTAGCCCATGGTCCCGTCCAACCGGGACCGCTATACCAGGCAATGTACTCCACGGCGGCTCGGCGGGTCCCAGCGCGGGTCCGTCACGGAACCCGCCCGCATATCGGTGTGGATCACTTCACGTGACTGAGCAAGCCCGCAGCCTATCCTGGGCATTGGGCGCAGCGAGGACGAGGGTGAAGGGCGGCAGAGCGTGTTCCAGCGGTTCACCGACCGGGCGCGGCGGGTTGTGGTCCTGGCTCAGGAAGAAGCCAGGATGCTCAATCACAGCTACATCGGCACCGAGCACATCCTGCTCGGCCTCATCCACGAGGGCGAAGGTGTCGCGGCCAAGGCGCTGGAGTCGCTGGGCATCAGCCTGGACGCGGTACGGCAGCACGTCGAGGAGATCATCGGCCGCGGCGAGCAGGCGCCGTCCGGGCACATCCCGTTCACGCCCCGGGCCAAGAAGGTGCTCGAGTTGTCGCTGGCTGAATCCGTCCAGCTCGGCCACCACTACGTCGGCACCGAGCACATCCTGCTCGGCCTGATCCGCGAGGGCGACGGGGTGGCCGCGCGGGTCCTGTCGGGGCTGGGCGCCGACCTGGACGGGGTGCGCGAACAGGTGGTCCGGCTACTGGACGAGTACCGGCGCAGGCACGGGCACCGGACCGGGTGATGAGGCTGCCTGACCATCCTGTTCACCCGTCCTGGGTGGCGTCGTCAAGGTCACCTTGACCCGATCGGCCGTCAGGGATACCTTGACGACATGACCGACTCTCGAACACCCGCGGCAAGCGCCACCCGGCCGGAGACCACCTTGTGCTGCTCGTTCTGCAACAAGGACAGCAAGGCAGTCGCCAAGCTCATCGCCGGCCCGGGCGTTTACATCTGTAACGAATGCGTAGAGCTGTGCAACCACATCCTCGCCGAGGAACTGGTCCCCAAGGTCGGCGGGTGGAATGAGCGGCCAGATGCCGAGCTGCTCGCGAGCCTGGCGCGGATTCAAGCGGTGGTTTCCCAGGTCGACGCCGCAGTGCACGACCACGTGGAAATCTTGCGCGGCCGGGGCGTCAGCTGGACCCGGATCGGCGAGGCGCTTGGCGTGTCGAAGCAGGCCGCGTGGGAGCGGTTCTCCGGAGAGGACTGAGGCCGGGCTCGGGATACGACCCCGAGGGAGCGAGTTCTGCGTCGGCCATTTCGGCTGAGCGGGCCGGGTACGGTCTGGCCGCGACCGCCGCGGGGCCAGCCTGGCCGCGTGGCGGCTCAGCCGTCCGCGGGGATGGGCGGAGCCCAGCCCGGCCGCGGGATGAGGCAGAACGGGTGACCGGCCAGGTCGGCGTAGACATTTTCGCCGCCGAGCTTCCTCGCCCCAAGAGCCAGTACGCGGGGCTCGGCTGAGGCTACATCCTCAACCATGACGTCCAGGTGGAACTGCTGAGGCACGGCAGGATCAGGCCAGGTCGGCGGGCTGTGGTCCGGGGCGAGCTGGAAGGCCAGGCCTGACGACGTGTCGTTGGCGGCGACGACTACCCAGTCGTCGCTTTGGTAGGTGATCGGCTGCCCAAGCAACCGGGAGTAGAACGCCGCCAAGGCCGCCGGGTCAGGGCAGTCGAGCACGACGTGGTGCAGCCGTCCGAGCATGCCGTCAGCATGACAGATGCGTATGGCCGGTGGGCGGATTACTGGCGGGCGTAGGCGGCTGCGGCCTCCTTGGCCAGGTCGGCGAAGGGCTGACCGCTGACGTCGATGACGACGCGCTTGACCGTGCCCCCGGTGAAGGCCCAGGGCCGCTGGCCAGGGTAGTCGTCGGCGACGGGCTCGGCCCCGGAGCGTCCGACGACCAGGCCGCCGCCGCCGAGCCCGAACTTTCCCGGCTGGGTCAGGATTGTGCCATTGCCCACGTCCTGATCCCGGATGTGCAGGGTCAGCGTTCCCTGCGGGGGCATCGTGTCGCCCTGGCGCTCAAAGGACGCGGACAGCACGACCGGGCCGGACGGGATCTGCTGGCTGGACTCCACGACCTGCACGGCGTCGCCGACGAAGTTGTAGGCGTAGGCGAGCTTGCCGCCCTTGACGTAAAGGGCGTGGCCGCCGAATCGCGAGCCCTGGGAGAACAGCACCCCGCCCGCGTCCTCCGAATCGATCTCCACCTCCGCGGCGATCGTGTAGGACCGGCCACGGATGTTGGGGGCCTGCGACTCGGGCACCTCCGCGCCGCCGGGGAAGTAGGTGTAGCGGGCCCGGGGTTCGGACAGCTCCGGCCGGGGGGTGGTGAAGGCCTCCACGGCGTTGCGGGTTTCCAGTGGCAGCGCCTGGTACCTCCCGGCCTCGACCCACCACATGTCGATGAGTTCCCGTAGCCGATCTGGTTCTTGGTCGGCCAGGTCGTGGCATTCACTCGGGTCCCGGTCGGTGTTGAACAGTTCCCACCGCTGGCTGGAGAAGTGGCCCCAGGCGTTCGGCGCCGCCGGGCCTAGACTGGATGCTTTCCAGCCCCGGTGCCACAGGGCGCGGGTGCCGAGCATCGAGTAGAACTGGGTTTCCTTGCCGGTATCAGCGCTGGGGTCATCGAAGCTCGCGACGAAGCTGATTCCCTCCAGCGGCTTTTGCGGGTAGCCGTTCACCACTGCGGGCAGTTCGACCCCGAGAGCCTCGTATAGGGTCGGCACGATGTCGACGGCGTGGCAGTACTGGCGCCGGACTCCCCCGCGTGCCTGGATACCGGCTGGCCAGGAGACGATCAGCGGGTCGGCGGTGCCGCCGCGCAGGTTCCCGTACCGTTTCCACATCTTGAACGGCGTGTTGAACGCCCACGCCCACCCGGTGGGGTAGTGGTTGTAGGTCCGCGTGCCCCCCAGCTCGTCGAGGAGCTTGAGGTTTTCCTCGATGGTGTCGGGCAGGCCGTTGAAGAACTTGTTCTCGTTGACCGAGCCGTTCGGGCCGCCCTCGCCGGACGCGCCGTTGTCAGAGACGACGACCACGATCGTGTTGTCGAGCTGGCCGGTGCGCTCCAGGTAGTCCAGCAGTCGCCCGATCTCGTGGTCGGCGTGGCTCAGGAACCCGGCGTACACCTCCGCCATCCGCGCGAACAGTCGCTTCTCCTGATCGGACAGCGAGTCCCACGGCCGGACAGTGTCCAGTTCCGGCCATGCTTGTCCCTCCAGGCCGGTCTCGCCCGCATACGGGTTGATGGGAGACAGTTCCGTGGTTTCGGGAACGATCCCCATTGCCTTCTGCCGGGCGAGGATGGTTTCCCGGATGGCCTCGTAGCCCAGGTCGAACTGACCGGCGTACCGGTCCGCCCAATCCCGGAAGATGTGATGCGGTGCGTGCGCCGCGCCGGGGCAGTAGTACAGGAAGAACGGCTTGTCGGGGGCGATGGCCTTCGCGTCCTGGATGAATTCGATGGCCTTGTCGGTCAGGTCGGTCGTGAGGTGATAGCCCTCCTGCGGAGACTTGGGCGCTGCCACCGGGTGGTTGTCGTAGATCAGGTCGGGATACCACTGACTGGTCTCCCCGCCGAGGAACCCGTAGTAGCGCTCGAACCCGCGGCCCACCGGCCACTGGCGTTTGGACGACGCCAGGTTCATCTCATCCTCAGCGGTCAGGTGCCACTTACCCACGTGATAGGTGTTCCAGCCCCGCTGGCCCAGTACCTCGGCGAGGTTCGCGCACTCAAACGGGATGTGGCCGTTGGCGTTGGGGAAGCCATCGGTAATCTCGGTGATCCCTGCCATCGCGTTGGTGGTGTGGTTGCGCCCGGTCATCAGGCACGAGCGCGTCGGCGAGCACAGCGCCGTGGTGTGGAAGTTCGTGTAGGTCAGCCCGCGGTCGGCGATCCGCTGCAGGGCTGGCGTCTGGATCGGCCGCCAAAGGGCTCCATCGCGCCGAACCCCACGTCGTCCAGCACGATATACAGCACGCTGGGAGTACCCTGCGGCGCCTTGGGCTGGGTGTACGGGGTCCAGTCAGGCGTCGACTGCTTGATGTCGATATTGATCACGCCGCGAAAGGGCTCGCTCATGTCAGCCTTCCTCTAAGGATTCCCGCCCGCAAACCCGTCGTCCCGCCGCGGGTACGGTCGGTTACACGCGTCTTGGCGCCGTGCGGGATGTCGGCCGCCTAGCCATGACGCTACAGCCCGGGCACCTCAACCAGATCACCCCTGACGGGTGGCATGCCCGCCCGGCCGCTGCTCACCGGCCACACCGGAGACGACTCAGACGGTGCGTACAGTGACGATGTTAACGCTCAGCTGCGCCAGACCTTCCGCAACGTGGAGGCCACGCTTCGCCAGGCCGGTGCCAGCTGGGCCGACGTAGTGGCCTTGAACTCCTACCACGTCGATCGGCAAGCGCAGGCTGACGCCTTGCTGGAGATTGCGGCCGAGTTCTTGGCGGAATCCTGTCCGGCATGGACCGCAGTCGGTGTTACCGAGCTCATCGACGCACCCGCCGTGGTCGAAATCAGCTGCGAGGCGGTGCTCCCAGACGGCTCGTAGCCGAGGGCCATGCCGGTAACCGGAGGTTTACAGAGACAGGCCAGCGGTTCGGGGGCACCTCGGGGACACAGCCGCGATGCGCGCTGTTGCTGTCCGCTGGCGTCCGTGGGAGACCTTATGCGTCGCCACTGAGGCTGGCCGGGGTCGAGATCACCGGGGGTGGGTGATGACTCGGCGCCGGGCAGGGGCATGATCCTAGATGGGGCCGCTGTGGACCCCGAGGCTTCGGGATGCTGCTGGTGCCAGGTACCGGCCGTGGTCGCGGTCGGCTGGGTGAGGAGGGATGGCTGATGCCCGCACCGGATGGGTCTGGCGCGCTGGATCACGTGGTGGTGGTGCTGTTCGAGAACCGGTCCCTGGACAATGTGCTCGGGCGGCTGTACGGGCCGGGGGACGGCAAGACCTTCGACGGGGTGATCGGCAAGGGGCTGAGCAACCCGGTTCCGGCGTGGGCCGAGCACGGCGCGGACCGCCAGGTGGTCCCGTACACCGTGGCCACCGACATGGATTCGCCGAACCCGGACTCGGGTGAGGAGTACTTCCATACCAACACCCAGCTGTACGGCATCCTTGATGAGCAGAACCGGTTCAAGATCGGCGAGGCGGTCACGGCACCGTGGAATGCGCCGCCGCCGGGGGCCGTGCCGGGGATGAACGGGTTCGTCACCGACTACATCTCCACCTTCACCGGGGAGATGGGCCGGCAGCCCACGTACGAGGAGTACGCCCACATCATGACCGGCTGCACGCCAGAGCAGCTGCCGGTGCTGAACGGCATCGCCCGGGACTTCGGGGTCTTTGACCACTGGTTCTGCGAGGTGCCGTCGCAGACGTTCATGAACCGGTCGTTCTGGACCGCGGCCACCTCCTCGGGGTTCGTGGTGAACAGCCCGGTGAGCAAATGGTTTGCGAAGAATGACGCCGAGACGATCTTCGACCGGCTGGAGGCCCGCGGCCGGACCTGGAAGGTCTACGTCATGGAGCCGATGCCGGTCTCGTTCACCGGGGTGATCCACTATCCCCGGCTGAAGGGCCGGCTGGCCACCCACTTCGTACCGTTCGCCGAGTTCGAGAAGGACGCCGCGGCGGGCACGCTGCCGGACTTTTCGCTGATCGAGCCGAACATGCTGACCGGCCACGGGGACTACCACCCGGCGTTCGGCCGGTCGTTCTCGGCCGCGGTGGACCTGAAGATGGACAGCCCGTCCTCGATGCTGTCCGGTGAGGCGTTCCTGGACCGGGTGTACGCCGCCTACCGGTCTGCCACCAGCCAGACGGGCGCCAACGTGTGGAACACCGCGCTGCTGATCGGGTGGGACGAGCCGGGGGGCACCTACGATCATGTCCCGCCCGGGCCGGTCCCGCCGCCGGACCTGGCCGCCCCGCCCGGCGAGTTCGGGTTCGCCTTCGACCGGTCCGGGTACCGGGTCCCGGCCGTCATCGTGTCACCGTGGGTGGAGCCGGGGTCGGTGTACAACGAGGAGTACCGGCACACCTCGCTGATCGCCACGCTGCGCAAGGCCTGGCGGCTGGGGGAAGCGTTCACCGGGCGGGACGCCTCAGCCCGCACGTTCGATCACGTCTTCTCGCGCGCCACGCCCCGCGACCCCAGTACCTGGGCGGTCCCCCAGGCGCGTCCGGTGCCCGCATGGACGGCGGACCCCGAGGTGATCGGCCAGGCCCTGAGCAGCCTGGGCAAGGGCCTGGTGCCCGCATTCATCGCCATGGCCCGGCAGATGGGAGTACCGCTCCCGGCTGACCTCAACGACCCGGACGCCGACCTGCCGCCCGGCCGCGTCGTCGCCGTCCTGCGGGACATCGCCGGCCACTTCTTCCCGCTCCTCGCCGCAGACGCGAAAGACCCCGGATGAGCCCGGGTCCCGCCTGACCGCTTGCTGCTCCGCTGCCATCTTCGTCATAGCTCCACCCGCATCGGCCGCGCGGACGTGGCCTTCACCATGAAGCAGTATGTGCAGACCGACCTGGAGGGCCGACCGTCAGGTCGCCAGCATGCTCGCGCAGCTGATCATCGGCGGCTCCCCCGCCCCCGCCCAGATCATGCACGACGACCAGGCGTTAGCAGCTGGCCTCTGAATCCAGCGACCTGACCTTCCATTCCCGTGGCGGGGGGCTGATGAAAAGCTGTTCAATGATGAGCAATGCATGCCGCCGTTAAGCGACCGTGCGCCCCACGGAACGGCCAGGCTGCCAAGGACAGCTAGGCCTAGACGGTCTAGGCTGACGGTCGTGAGTCGTCCGGGGGCGGAGCGGCGCGAGGGCCGGGTGCCATCGGCCAGGCCGCCGCGGCGACAGGACCGGGCGGGGTCACGCCGCGGCGTGGAGGCCCGGCACGACGCCAGGCCGCATCCGCTGGGCTGGTTGCCCGTAACCACGTTCGTCCTCAGCATCATTGGGCTCGCGGACTCGGGCTACCAGGTCTATACGCACTTCAGCGGCACCGGCCTGCTTGGCTGCTCAGGCCGTGCCGACGCCTGCGTGCTAGTGCAGAGCAGCCAGTACGCATGGGTGTTCGGCATACCGGTGGCGGTGCTCGGTGCTGCCTTCTACGCATTCATGGTCGCTATCTGCTCTCCGCCTGCCTGGCGGTCACGTTGGCCGGCCGTCGGCTGGGCCCGGCTCGTGGCTGTCGTGGTCGGCATGCTCTTCGTGCTTTACCTGATCTTCCGTGAGGTCGTCAGCCTGAACCAGATCTGCCCGTACTGCACCAGCGTGCACGTCATCACGTTCGCGCTATTCACGCTGATTGTCTTCGCGGCGACGGGGGTAGTGCGGACTCCCGCAGCCGAAGCCCTGCCCAGTTAGCTGCAGGCAGAGGAAACTGGCTGGGATCGCCGTGCACACCGGTGCCCGGATAGCAGCGATGGCGGGCCCGGACGAGATAGTGGTCTCGAGCGCGGTTCGAGATCTGGTGGCGGGATCGGGCATCGAGTTCCAGGATCGAGCCGTCCACGTGCTCAAAGGCGTGCCCGGCGAGTGGCACCTGTACGCGGTAGCGGCAGCATGACACACGGCAGGCCGCCTTCAACCCTCTCGCCACTCTTAGATCTATTTCCGAATCGCCCTCAGGAGGTCGGCCATGAATCAGGCAGACGCCGAGTCGGTAGCGGCTACCGCCACCGAATACTTCCAGTCATGGTTCGCTGGCCACGGCGAGCGCATGCGCGCCTGCCTGCACCCAGCCCTCGCCAAGCGGACGCCGGAGGAGCCAGGCTCGGCGAGATTGGACCTGCACGAGGACCCCACCGACGTGCTCGTGGCCGATACGGCCAGCGGTGAGGGAACAAGCTTCGAGCCTCGGCAAGAGGTCACCGTGCTCGACGTGTTTCAAGATATCGCCACCGTGATGGTCCGGTCGCAGCCGTTCACCGAATATCTGCACCTCAGGCGATTTGGCGACCGGTGGCTTATCGTGAACGCGCTCTATTTGGTGCTCGCCTGAGTCGAACTTAGGCCGCAGCCTGCCGGGACGTGGCAGCGCTCGGAGGGAGTCGAACCCTCAGCCTTCTGACTCGTGGTTCCGTGTGCAAGCGTCCGGACCCGTTCAGATCAGTCCGTCACCTGGGGTTGCGCCTTCGCCCGTTGTTCAGGGCAATCCAGAATCCTGGAAGGTCGGCGGGCTGGTGCTCGCTCCGCGGTCCGGGTCCGGGGGAATCGGGGCGAAAATCCGTGCACGCCCGACAGCAAGCGAGCCCCGGAGCGATTGCTCCGAGGCCCTGACCTGCTGGGACTTGGTAGCGGGGGCGGGATTTGAACCCGCGACCTCTGGGTTATGAGCCCAGCGAGCTACCGAACTGCTCCACCCCGCGTCGGTGTCCCTTTACTTTAGGAACTCCTGCCAGCCAACGCAAATCACCGCCTCCCTC
>JASIGD010000573.1 GCA_030045295.1 Streptosporangiaceae bacterium | reverse complement strand
GGGATCGGGCTGAACCCGCTGAGCCCGGGGAACACCAGCTACCTGCTGTGGATGTTCATGGGTTTCCTGGTGGTGTCCGCGGTGCTGGTGGTGTCGTTCGGCCGGCTTGGCGACATGTTCGGCCGGGTGCGGATGTACACCCTGGGCTTCGCGGTCTTCAGCGTCGCGTCCATCTTCTTGACCGTGACCTGGATGCACGGCAGCGACGGCGCGTTGTGGCTGATCATCTGGCGGGTCGTGCAGGGTATCGGCGGCGCGTTCTTGTTCGCGAACGCCGCTGCCATCGTCACCGACGCGTTCCCGGCCAACCAGCGCGGCACAGCCCTCAGCGTGAACTCGATCGCTGCTATCGCCGGGTCGTTCATCGGCCTCATCCTCGGCGGCGTCCTCGCCCCGGTCAACTGGCACCTGATCTTCCTGGTCTCGGCGCCGATCGGCGTGTTTGGCACCGTGTGGGCGTACTTCATGCTGCATGACATCGGGATGCGCAAGCACGCGCAGATGGACTGGTGGGGCAACCTGCTGTTCGCCGCCGGGCTGATCGCCATCCTGGTCGGCATCACCTACGGCCTGCTGCCCTACGGCGGACATCCGATGGGCTGGACCAACCCGTGGGTGCTCACCGCGCTGTTCGGCGGCCTCGCGCTGCTGGTCATCTTCGTGTACGTCGAGACCAGGGTCGCCGAGCCGCTGTTCCGCATCTCGCTGTTCAGGATCCGGGCGTTCACCGCCGGGAACATCGCGAGCCTGATGCTGGCGATGGGCCGCGGCGGCATGCAGTTCATGCTGATCATCTGGCTGCAGGGCATCTGGCTGCCGCTGCACGGCTACAGCTACAGCCAGACCCCGCTGTGGGCCGGGATCTACCTGGTGCCGCTGACGACCGGCTTCCTGGCGGCCGCGCCGCTGTCCGGAATACTGTCCGACAAGTTCGGCCCCAAGCCGTTCACGGTAGGCGGCGCGCTGCTGACCGGAGCGAGCTTCCTGTTGCTGACATTCGTCCCGGTGGACTTCGCCTACTGGCAGTTCGCGATCGTCATCGCCCTCAACGGCTTCGGCTCCGGCCTGTTCTTCTCGCCGAACTGGGCGGAGATGATGAACTCGGTCCCGCCCGACAGGCGCGGCGCGGCCGGCGGCATGATCGCCACCTTCCAGAACTCCGCGTTCGTGCTGTCGATCGGCATCTTCTTCACCCTGATGGTGGCCGGCCTGTCACGCAAGCTCCCGGCGGCCCTGTTCAGCGGGCTGACCGCGCAGGGCATCCCGGCCGCCACGGCCGCGCCCATCTCGCACCTCCCGCCGATCGGCGTGCTGTTCGCCTCCTTCCTCGGCTACAACCCGATGCAGCAACTGCTCGGCCCGCTGCTGCATCACCTGCCCCCGGCACACGCCGCCTACGTGGCCGGGCGGGAGTTTTTCCCGCACCTGATCACGGCGCCGTTCCACAGCGGTCTCGGCGTGGCCTTCGGGTTCGCCATCGCGGCCAACGTGATCGCGGCCATCGCCTCGGCGCTGACGGGCCGGCGCACGCCGGCCCCGGCCGCGCACGAGTCACTGGGTTACGAACTGGCCGCCGTAGCCGGCGAAGGCGGCTTCGAGCCCGGCGAACTCGTCGTCCCCAGCCTCCCGGAAGACAGTACAGAACCGCCTGGCCAGCCCGACTAAGCCGACGCCGACTGCGTTCTCCTCGATCCGTTCAGCTCCGGTGCAGTTCACGGCGTCTATCCGCTGGGCTGATCGATGCTCACCGCCGGGAGGTTCTCTACCTGCTGCTTGCTGATGTTGAGCTGGACGTTGTCGATGACCCCGGCGACGGCGCCGATCGGGATAGCCACTTCCCTGCGGTCGAGCAAATGCCCCTCTTGCAGCAGCACGTGGCTCACATGGTGATTGCCGGGGTCGATGACAAGCCCCTTGACCCGCCCGATTTCGCCGTCAGTGGCGTACACGCGCTTATTGCGGTGCACGTCCAACTCGCCCGCAGGCAGCGAACCGTAGCGGCCGGTCGGCTCTTCTCCCGTCTGGGGCAGATCCTCGCCTGCGGCCCGGCGGTAGTAGGGCAACACGAGGATCTGTTCCGCGCTGTAGCCTGCGTACTGGTCCAGGCTGGTCCCCGGCGCGAAATGCGTGTCCTCGGCGAAGCCGAGCCCGTCGAACTTCGCCCGGGTACAGCTCAGCTGGATCTGCTTCGGTGTCGCGGCATCGACCAAGTCAAGGGGAACGAGCCGACCCAAGCCGGGCCAGTGCCTGGGTTGGACCACCAGATGGGTGACCACCCGCGCGACCGGGTCAACGACCACCCCCATCACCTTGCCGCAGACCCCATCCGTGCACCTGGCGTCGGCCCCAATGACGAATGGTGTCTCTGCCACGGCCGACCTCCTTGTCCAACTGGAGCATAACGCGAATCGAGTCCGCGGCTACGGGAGCGCCGTGCCGCCGATAGGCATGCGCTCGTTCTTCTCGGATGGCTCGGTTTGCGCCGGCGAAGCGGGCGGCTCTACCACAGATCGCCATCGCGCCAGTCACACGTCAGCTCGCTGGACAGATCCAGCCGGACCTCGACCGGCAGGACATAAATGCAGCCATCGTCTTCCCCGGTACGCCTGATACCGGACGGGGTAAGCGCCGAGGACGGCCCTCGCCACAACATCCAGCCGCGGGCGGCATAAAAGGCCGCGGCCGCATCGGTGGCGCCCAGGGCGCCCAGCTCGTACGCACCCCGTACCACGGTCTCCAGCGCGTCCATCATGGCTGCGCCGTGGCCGCGTCCGCGCCGGTCGGCGCGGACCCCGACACCCTCCACGTAGCCGGTGCGCAGGGCCCGGCCGCCGTGCAGCAGCCGCCGCTGGATCACCGACGCGTGGCCGATCAGGTCGGCCCCCTCCCATACCAGGGCGTGCACTCCGCCCAGGGCATGCTCCCAGTCATGGTCGGTCATGTCGTCGAAGACGTCGTACAAAAGAGCCCGCGCCGCGATCAGGGTGGCAGCGTCCAACTCGGCGGTATGGGCCGTCTGCAGCTCAGCCATGGTCACCATCCTTGCCGTACGCAGCCCCGGACGGTTAAGAGAGTCGCGGTCCGCGCTCGTGACGGTGATGCAGTGCAGGATCGTGCCTGGCAGCGGTCGCGCGGTCCGGGCATCGCGTGAATCTAACCACGAAGACGGTCATACTCACTGCATGAATCAGATGAGGTCGACCGTGGCGGTCGCCGGAGTTGGGCATGTCGGCTCGGCTGTGGCGAACGCGCTTGTCCTGCTGCGCGTGTGTGACCAGGTGGTGCTCTACGACCGTGACCTGGCGCTGGCTGAGGGCGAGGCCTGGGACATCGCCGACACTGTGCCGCTGTTGTCGGAGATGGAGGTCACCGCCGCTGCCGGGTATGAGGATCTGCGCGGCTGTGATGTCGTGGTGGTCACGGCGGGAGTGACGCTCGGGCCTGGTCAGACCCGGCTGGACCTGCTCAGCGCTAACGCGGGGACGATCGCCGGCATCGTCGGCAAGCTGGACCAGGTCTGCCCGGCAGCGGTCGTGATCGTGGTGACTAATCCAGTTGACGTGCTGACCCGGATCGCGATCGAGGTCTCCGCCCGGCCGGCTCATCTCATCCTGGGCTGCGGGACGGTGCTGGACGGGGCGCGGCTGCGGCACCGGCTCGGCGAGCTTCTCGACGTGGAGCGGGAGTCCGTGCACGCCTACGTCGTCGGCGAGCACGGAGACAGCTCATTTCCGGTCTGGTCGAGCGCTACCGTGGGGGCCATCGAGCTGGAGCGATTTGAGCTGCCCGAAGGCAGATCATGGCCACAGGTCAAGGCTGAGCTGGCCGCCGCGACCCGGCGCCGGGGGACGAGGATTCACGAGCGCAAGGGCTTCACCAGCTACGGCGTGGCTGCCGCCGTGGCGCGCATCGTGCGCGCCGTCGCCCGCGACGAAAAGCGGATATTCATGGTCTCGGTGCTGGCCGCGAAGCAGTACGGGATAGGGCCGGTGGCGCTCGGCCTGCCATGCGTCATCGGAGCCACGGGAGTGAACCGCCAGCTCCTGCTGCCGATGTCAGCCGAAGAACAGCAGATGCTGCAACGCTCCGCGGCAATCCTCGACCAGGCGTACCGGTCACTCGCCGCCGACGGCACCGCTGAAAAAGAGCCTCCACTTAACTGAGCGTCTGAGAAAGCGCTGGTCTGGGCGAGGCGGCCGGTCATGAGGGCGATCATGGCCCGCGACGAGACCGAGCCGACCGACCGGTAGCGTCCGATGGTCGCCCGCGCCTTACCGCGCTCGACATCCCGGTGCCCCCCGGTATTTCCCCCCGAGCCCCAGCGGGTCCCCCGGTGCCAGCGGCGAGCCTATACCCATGGCGCGGGTGAGCAGTTCGCCGGCGCAGTCTCGTAGGAGGAAGGTTCAGCGATGGTAACCGCTTATTACAAGGTGCCCGCCACTCGCCACGTTGGCGGTTGCGTTGGATGGGTCAACCCGGGATATTCCGCTCATTACAAGGTGCCCGCCACTCGCTACGTTGGCGGTTGCGTTGGATGGGTCAACCCGGGATATTCCGCGCTTGCATAGAACGCTTGCCCAGAAATAATCAGCACGGACGGGCGAACCCCGGAACCACGTCGCGCGAGCGGCGCTGGTCCGGGGTTCGTCGCCGTCGCTCAGCAGAACCATGATCTCCCCGGGGCCGGAGCGCTTGACTGCTTTGCCGCGCGCGGTCCGGTCGACGAGTGGCCGCCGCTAGCGGGTTAGCCAGAATGGGGGTTCTTGACCTGGAACGAAATGGTCTGTGTCAGCAGGCGGCCGGTGATCGTCACGGTGTACGTGCCGGCGGCCAATCCGGTCGTGTCGACGGTGACCGTGACGGTACCGGTGCCGTCCGGACCACTCACAACGAGCGGTCGCGGCGAGACCAACCTGGACCCGGTGAGGGTAGCCGTCACGTCATCCCAGGT
>JASIGD010000572.1 GCA_030045295.1 Streptosporangiaceae bacterium | reverse complement strand
CGTGAACCACAGCGTGCTGTCGTCCCACATGCCCCAGACCGGCATGACGTGCGGCCGTCCGTCCGGCCAGACCGTGGCGACCCAGTAGTTCCGTGCCGCGGTCAGTCGCTCCGCGGCCCAGGACCAGTGCAGGAGCCCGCTTCCCTCCGCTGGTCCGGAGATGCCGTACCCAGGCATGTAGGGCCGGCTAACCCGAGGGATCTCCATGGCGAAGGGTCTACCACGCATTCTGCTTGCCCGGGGGATAACCCCGGAACGTCCGATCACTCGCCGGGGCGACTAACGTTGGGACCCGTGAAGGCATCACCACAGAGCCAGCTCCGCCTGCTCGAACTGGCCGACCTGGACGCCGAGCTCGCCCGTCTCGACCATCGTCGGCACAGCCTGCCCGAAGCCGCCGAGCTCGCCCGCCTCGAGGCACGGGCCGGCGAGCTCAAGGACGCCCTGGTCGTGACCGAGACCGAGCTCGGCGACCTGGCCAGGGAGCAGGGCCGGGCTGAGCGCGACGTCGACCAGGTCCGGACCAGGATCGACAGGGACCGCGCCCGGCTGGACGCAGGGCAGGTTTCCGCCGCCCGCGAGCTGGCCAGCCTGCAGGCGGAAATCGAGTCGTTGCGCCGCAGGCAAGGCGACCTCGAGGAAGTCGTGCTCGAGCTGATGGAGCGCAGGGAGGAGCTGGTCAGCGGGCGCGACGAGCTCATCACCGAACGGGACAGCCTGGGCAGCGAGATAGCCGAGGTAGCAGCCCGGCGCGACGCGGCGGTGAAGGACATCGACGAACACGAGGCCAAGGCCTCTGACCACCGCGCCAGCGTGGCCGGCGAGGTGCCCGCTGACCTGCTCAAGCTGTATGAGCAGATCCGTGACTCCCGCGGCGTCGGCGCGGCCGCGTTGCGCCGCGGCCGGTGCGAGGGCTGCCATCTGACCCTCAACACGGTCGACCTGAACCAGATCAGGGCGTCGGCGCCGGACGAAGTGCTCAGGTGCGAGGAGTGCAGGCGGATTCTCGTCCGCACGCCCGAGTCCGGTCTCTAGGTGCGCGCCGGGACCAGCTGGACGTCCGCCGCGGGCGAACCCGCGGTTACCGTGCTGCTCCGGCACGGCCAGACGCCGATGTCGGTGCAGAGACGGTACGCCGGCCGGACCGATGTGCCGCTCACCGACCTCGGCGTCCAGCAAGCCGCCGCGGCGGCCAAGCGGCTGGCATCGGCCGACCTCACGCTCATCGTGACGTCACCGCTGCTGCGAGCCGTCCGCACCGCCGGTGAAGTGGCCGCGGTGACCGGTGCCCAGGTGGTGACGGACGAAGGTTTCCGGGAAACCGACTTCGGCGCCTGGGAGGGCCTCACGTTCGCGGAGGTCCGGGAGCGCTGGGCGGACGAATTGCGGGCGTGGCTGGCCGACCCGGCCGTAGCGCCGCCCGGCGGGGAAAGCTTCGCCGAGGTCAGCACCAGGGTTACCGGCGCGCTGCACCGCGCGCTGGCCGGCCGGGAAGGCCAGGCGATCCTCGTTGTCAGCCACGTCACGCCGATCAAGACGCTGGTCGCCGCGGCACTGCTCGCCCCGCCGGCCGCCTTGTACCGGATGCACCTGGACGTAGCGGCGCTGTCGGAGATCGATTGGTACCCTGACGGCCCGGCTGTGCTGCGGTCCTTCAATGACACCGCGCACCTGTACGACTGAAAACCTTTCGGCCCGAACGGGCCGTGGTTGCACCCTCCGGCCAGGCTTGCGAGCGCCGGACGGCGACTTCTCATAAACTCCACTGCCATGAGAGATCGTGGGCGGCTGACCGCTCCTGGCGGCTTGCTGGACGGAGCGATGCTCGCGCCGGAGCCCGGGATGCTCACGTCACCACCTCAAGACCTGGCCCAGCTGGCCGCCGAGTACGGGCTGCGGCCGAGTTCCGCGCGCCCCGACCTGATCAGCTACCTGCGCCTGCTCTGGCAGCGGCGGCACTTCATCACGGCCTACGCCACCGCCCGCAACGTATCGATGTACACCGAGGCCAGGCTCGGCCAGCTCTGGCAGGTACTGACGCCGCTGCTCAACTCGGCCGTCTACTACCTGATCTTCGGGATCATCTTCGAGGCCAACCGAGGCATCGAGCACTACCTCGCGTTCCTGGTCATCGGCGTCTTCATCTTCTCCTTCACCGAGCGGTCGATCGTGGTCGGCTCCACCGTAATGCGGGCCAACATCGCGCTGATCCGGGCGCTGTACTTCCCGCGGGCCAGCCTGCCGCTCGCGTACGTGCTGGTCGAGTTCCAGCAGCTGGCGCTGTCCATGCTCGTGGTGTTCGTCATCGTGCTCGGCAGCGGTGAACCGCTCACCTGGTACTGGCTGTTCCTGGCGCCGGCGCTGGTTCTGCAAGGAATGTTCAACGTGGGCGCCGCGCTGCTCATGGCCCGGCTGGGCGCGGGGGCCCAGGACTTCAGCGAACTGATCCCGTTCCTGACCCGGGTCTGGCGGTACTTCTGCGGCGTCATGTACAGCGTCACCTCGCTTCCTTCTTACGCCACGCTGCCGGCGTGGGCGAAAGACCTCATCTCCTTGAACCCAGCGGCGGTTTACATCTCGCTGGCCAGGTACGCGCTCATGGCTACCATGCGAACCGACGCGCCCGGCGCGAAGCCGTACAACGCCGCGGCGTGCGCCCTCTTCCAAACGACGAAGCATCCTCCGCTGCAGGCCTACTGCCATCCGACCACCTCGATCAACGAGCTGTGGCTGGCCGGGCTCGGCTGGGCCGTCGTCACGCTCCTGGTGGGCGTGGTGTACTTCTGGCAGGCCGAGACGCGGTACGGCCGCGGCTGATCCGCTGTCCGCTGCGCAGCTCGGCTATCCGCCGCGAAACCGGAGCTAGTTCTGGGTCCCCGGGTCCGGTCCGGCCGGCCCGCGGGCGTTCAGCCAGTCGCCGGACAGCAACGCGGCCAGCGTGGCCAGCGCCCAGGCCGCGTGCGGATCGGCGTGCGGGGGGCGTAGCAGGCGCTCCGCGGCCTGCCTGCGGACGATGTCGAACATCCGGCCCTGCTCGCCGAAGTCCAGGACGTAGTCCCGCAGCAGCCGGGCCATCTCGTCTGCGTAGTTCCGCCGCCAGTCGGGCGCGGCCGCCGGTCCCGGCCCCTTCCCGGGCACGCTCGACGGCTGGCGCGGCCCGGATTTCCACCCACTGCCGGCCAGCGGCAGGTCGAGCAGTTCCGGGCAGAGCGCCGCCAGCACTTCGCGATGGAGCCGGTCGGTTATCCGGTCCGGCAGCGGGACGGAGCGGGCGGCCCGGATCACCCGGTCGTCAAAAAAGGGCTGGGCCAGCGGCGAACGGAGCAGGTAGGCCTGGCGGGCCGTCGCGGACCACCGGCCGGCGCGATTGGTCAGGTAGAAGTCATCGAGCGCCCGCAGCGGCCCGCGGGCGAGTTCCGCGCCGCAGGGGGCCAGGCTGGCGAGGTACGCCCCGGCCGCGGCCGGGCGCAGCAGCCCCACCCGCCGCGTGGTCAGGCGCCGGAACAGCTCAGCCCCGCCCGCGCTCCAGGCCCAAGTCGGCTTGCGGTCGCGCCAGGCAGCCTGCGCGTAGCCGCCGCGCAGCAGTTCACCGCCGTGGCCGCCGGCCTGCACCGGCTCGGTGACCGGGTGCGGATCGGGCTGGCCCACGTTCTCGAACGCCGACAGCATGCCGTCGGACACGAGCACGGCCGAGCGGAACCTGCCGACCAGGTGTGCCTCGTCAGGCCCGTTCCCGTCTCCCGTGTTCCCCGGCGGCCTCGGCTCGGTGACCACGTGATCGACGCCGAGCCGGCCGGCGATCATGGTCGCCACCACGACGTCGGGATGGCTCGCGAAGCCGTGCGTGCGGGCCCGGAACGGCACCTTCGCCGCGGTCAGCGCGGCGGCGATCAGCCGGCTGTCCTTCCCACCGGTCAGCGACAGCTCGACGGGCACGCCGTCACGGAGCGGGCTGAGCGCATCGACTAGAGCGGCAGCGACCGGGCTGTACGGGTCGGCGCCGCCCGGCACGGCGTCCTCGCTGCGGGCCGGGTTTATCGCCAGCCGGCCGCGGGTCACGGTCAGCTGCTGGCTGCGGCCCAGCGCCCGGACGCCGCGGAACGGGGTGGCGGCGCCGATCGGGTAGCCGACGCTCAGGAACGCGCCGACCATGACCGGGTCGGGGTCGGCGAGCCGGCCAGCGACGGCAGCCGCCCAGCAGGCTCGGTCGCTGACCACCACGGCGCCGGGGACCTCAGCCAGGTAGACGGGGTCGATCCGGGCCACCCCGGTGCGCGCGCACAGCGCGGCCTCGCCGGCCCAGATGGTCCCGGCACTGGAGGTCGGGGGTTCAGCGGCGCCGGCCGCCCGGGCCGGCCCGGCCGTCCCCGGCCAGTAGACCACGGCCGTGCACTCGTCCCGGGCGCGCCAGGCTACCAGCGGCGGGCCGGGTACCGGCATGGTCCGCGGATCGGTGCTGGTCGCCGCGCCGACCAGCGCGGCGCACGTCCGACGGCTGGCCGCGCTGATGGCGAGCGTGAAGTACATGACCGTCAGGAAGAGCCGAGCAGCTCGAACGTCGGCCCCGGCGCCGCCGGGTCGAGGTCCGCGGTGAGCAGGCCGCGCCAGGTCTCGGCGACGCGCGGCAGGTCGAAGCAGGCCGCGGCCTGAGCGTGTGCGTCGTCGCCCGCCCGCCGCCAGTCCGCTGCCTCGCCGAGCGCAGCGATCGCGGCGGCCATCTCGGCGGGCCCCCGGTGAATCCAGCGCCTGTCGTAGATGGTCTCGGCGCCGGGCCAGTGCCGCAGCACGGGCACCGCCCGAGAGGCCATCCCCTCGGCCGGGGCCACGTGGAAGCTCTCGTCGTCGCTGGTGGACAGCACGAAGCCGACCCGGCGCAGCCAGGCCGCGACGTCGGGGCCGGCGTCGTCGAAGACCACGGCCCCGCGCAGCAATCTGGACCGCTGCACCCGGCGCAGCGCGCTGGTGTAGTGCTCGCGTTGGTCCAGATGTTGCCACACCCACCAGTGCTCCCACGGCATCCCCGACTTGATGAACAGCAGGTACCTCTCATCCTCGCGGCGCAGTTCCTCAAGCACGTCCAGCGCCAGATCCAGCCGCTTGCGGGAGGGGACGATGCCGATCATGCCGAGATGGAAGCGGGCGCCGTCGAGTTTCGGCCGGTCCAGCTGGGCGATGTCGAGCGCGTTGGGCACGGTCGCCACTTTCGCCTCGGGCCAGCCGGTGCGCTCCAGGCACAGCCGGGTGTAGTGCCTGCTCACGCAGATCACCTGGTTCACCGCCCCGATCCTGACCTGGGCGGGGTAGGGCGAGTCCAGCTCGAATCTGTGCAGCCGGACCAGCAGCCGTGACCCGCGCCGCTTGTGCCTGCTGTACCAGATGGCGTTCGGCCCGCACCATTCGCAGACCACCACGTCGGCCCACGCCGCCAGCTCCCGGCTTCCCGCCGGGTCGTGCTGGCCGAGCGCGGCCCACTGATCCAGCCTTACTTCCAGCTCCGGCCGCAGCCGCAGATACTCCAGCAGCGGCGTGAAGAACTTAAGGTCATGGCCGGCCACCACCACCCGGAGCCGGTCGGCCGGGACGGCGCTGGCCCCGGGGGGCGGCCCTTCTTCCCCGCCGGGGCGTTCCTGCTTGGGCACCGCCCTGGCCAGGTAGCCGCGCAGCCGCTCGGCGGCCCGCTCCAGGGTGAACTGCCGCGCGGCCCGGGCCGTCCGGTCGGCCGTCGCCCGGTAAAGACCGGGATCGGCCACGGCCGCGGCGGCCGCGTCGACGACGTCGGTCAGGCTCGCCGCGAACAGGCCGTAGTCGGCGCCGAGCAGGCTCTCGTGCATCGGGGTGCGGTTGAGGATGACCGGCAGCCCGACAGCGCCGAACTCCAGCACCTTCGTGGACAGTTCCAGGCTCGCGTCCAGGTCCGGGTGACGCCAGCTCAGACCGATGTCGCAGGATGCCGCGAGCCGCATCGCCTCCTCCCGCGAGTGGCCGCCATGCCAGATCACGCCCTTGCCGCCGAGGGCGGCGCGCATCCTCTGCTGGTAGCCGCCGGGATCGTCGTGGATCTTGTCACCGATCATGTGCAGTTCGGCCTCGATGCCCCGCGCCGCCAGCAGCGCCGGCAGCTCAGTCATCTCAAGGGTGTTCCACCGCGGCGCGAACTTGCCGGAGTAGACGAGCCGCAGCGGCGTCCGGGCCGGGGCGGCGTCTCGAGCGGGGGGCGTCTGCGCCAGGATCGGCGGCAACAGCACGCACTTGCCGCAGGCTGCGGGAATGCTGCCCTCAAGGAAGCAGCGCAGTTCTTCGGTCTGGCACAGCAGGTAGCGGGCGGCCGACGCGATCGTCGCGAGCTCGTCCGCCGCCGCCGGCGTGAGCGCCGGGACCGACTGCGGGACGTCGGTCAGGTACGGCCATAGCCGCCCGGTGAACGCGCCGTGCTTGGCCGTCGCGGCGGTGACCCTCCGGCCGCGCAGGACCACCAGGTCGTGCGCTGTCTCTGCGTCAACTCGGGCCAGCAGCTCCGGCGCCGTCAGCGCCGGGACCGGGCCCGGCCCGTCCAGCAGGCCCTCCTCGTAAGGCTTTCGCACCGTGACCCCGGCCTCGGCCAGCAGCGGCGTGATCAGGCGGTCGGTGCGGACCGGCGCCTTGAGCACCAGCGTCACCGCACAGCCCGCCCGCGCTAGCGCCTGCGTGACGGACTGCAGCCAGATGGCCGAGCCGTCGATCAGGTTCAGGTCGATGTCGCCGTAGACAAGCGCGCGCGTGGTCAACGCGGGTACTCCTTACCTGTTGAGCTGCTCATCTGAGGGAAAACAGGCGCAGCCCGCGGCCGGAGCCGCCCGCGGCGAAGAACTCCCGCCGGGCCAGCGCCGGTTCGAGCGAGGTTACGTACGCGTAGGCGGCCCCGGCGTACCCGACCGCGTCCGCCTGCGAGCACTCCCGTGCGCAGGCCAGATCGAGCAGGTAAGAGTCGTCGTACTCGCGGCCGGCCTGCCACGGCGCCGCCCACGGCGAGCGGGCCGCGGTCGCGGTGCGGGACACCCACCGGTCCTGTCCCCCGCTGCCCGCGGCGTCGGGCACCGCGGGATCCTCGGGGATCGCGGTGATCAGCACGCCGAGGTCGGCGAGATCGCCGAGCGCGGCGGTGACGTCCCGGCACGATGGCTCGGCGCCCTCGCCGTCGCGCGTCCGGACCGCCACGGCGAGTTCGGCCGGAGCGAGCTGTTGTCGGCGCAGGCGGGCGGACAGGGCAGCGGCCTCACCGGGGTTCTGCACGCAGGTCAGAACCGCGATCTGCCGCCCGGCGACCAGGCGGTCGGGCAATCCGGTGGCGGTGGCGAGCGCCGCGAGCCTTACCGGAGTGGCGTGCGCAGCGAAGATTTCGTGTAGTACGGGAAGGATCTCAGCCTCGCCGGGCGGCCGCTCAGCTCGGGCCGATGTGACCCGCTCCTGCAGCGCAGACGCGGTCCAGGCCTGCTCGCCCGTGAGCATGATCACGCGCGCGCCGCAGGCGAGTTGCTCTCGCGCCTGGCCCGCCGAGGCCGTCAGGAACAACGCGTGCTCCCGGTAGAGCGCAGGCAGCTGGCGCCACGGCAGCTCGCCGGTGACCTTCACCGACCCGGCCAGGGAATCAAGCAAGGTGCGCACGCCGGGCGGCTCGCGGGGATCCCGCTGGCCAGCGTAGACCGGGTCGCACGGACGATCGCCCGCCAGCCCGATCGGGTTGAATCTGGCCAGCTGCACTCCCAGCCCGTCGTCCAGTACCGCGTCGCAGCTGGCGCCGACCCAGTCCAGGCCCGGCGCCACATGCGCGGGGACATTGCGGACGAAGACCACCGGCTTGCCCAGCGCACGCGCCGCCGCGATCAGCCGGCCGAGCCGCCTGCCGCGGTCGGTCCCGGCCGGATCGCCGGCGTAGGCCCAGGCCGATCCGGCCAGCATGGCCGCCGCTTCAATCAGGACGATGTCAGCGCCCGAGCTTTCCATCATCACGTCGGCGTCGTGCGGCAGCAGCGGGTGAACCGCCGCGTCCGGGCCGAGTGCGGCGCACCCCTGCGCGGTGAGCACGCCGGTGATGACGAGCCCCGGCGGGGTGAACGCGGCCGAGGCGGCCTCCGGTGCGCCCAGGCCGGGAGCGGTCAGCGCGGAAAGGAACCGCTCACCGGCGCCAGCCAGGTCACCAAGCTGCGCGGACGCCAGCGCGAGGGTGGCCGGCCCCGGCCCGGCTGGGCTGCCGCGGTCCCGCCACAGCTGGATCAGCTTGAGCGGCAGTTGCACCCCGCGCGACCACGGGCGCTGCGCCGCGCGCGCGATTGTGCGGCCGAGTTCCATCGTCGCGGACTGCTCGAGCGCGGCCAGCCGGGCCTGCGTCATGGCCAGCTGGAGCCTGGTCTCACGCAGCGTCCGCGCCAGCCGGTCGCGCTCGGCGGCTAGGCCGGGATCGCCCACGGGCTCGGACTCCGCCGCCGGACCGAGGTCACCCGCCAGCCCGGGATCGTCCGCCGGGATCCGATCCGGCTCGCCGGTCACATCCGTCACCGTACTCATCGGCGGTCCTCCGGATCCAGCCAGGCCCTGATGATCCGGGCGATCCGCGGGCCGGCCTTACCGTCCCACAGGGGCGGTAGCTCGCCCGCGTAACGCCCGTCGTGGCAGGCCTTGAGCACCGCGGAGGCCAGCTCGGCGGCGGTGACCAGGCGGTTGCTGCCGCTGGTGATGGTGATGGGCCGCTCGGTGTTCGGCCGCAGGGTCAGGCACGGCACCCGGAGCAGGGTGGTTTCTTCCTGGACGCCGCCCGAATCGGTGATCACCGCACTGGCCCCCTTGACCAGGGCCATGAACTCCAGGTAGCCCAGCGGGTCGCGGACGCGCACCCGCGGGTGCGCGCCGAGCCCGGCGGCCTCCAGCGCGGCCCGGCCTCGCGGGTGCACCGGGATGACCACGTCCAGCTCATCGGCCACTTCGTGCAGGGCTCGGACCAGGGCGGCTGCCGCCTGCGGGTCGTCGACGTTAGCCGGCCGGTGCAAGGTGGCCATGATGTACCGGTCCGGCAGCCCGAGCGCGGCGCGCGCCGCCGCGGTGTCGAACCGGTCCAGGTGAGCCAGCAGCGTGTCGATCATCGGGTTGCCGACCAGGTACACCGAGCTCACCGGACGGCCCTCCCGGGCCAGATGCCCGACTGCTTCCGGCGAGGTCGCGAAAAGCAAGGCGCACAGCTGGTCGGTCAGCCGCCTGTTGATCTCCTCCGGCATCGAATCATCGAAGCTGCGGAGCCCGGCCTCCACGTGCGCCAGCGGAACGCCGAGCTTGGCGCCGGCCAGCGCCGCCCCGAGGGTGGAATTGACATCGCCGTAGACCACCGCCAGCGCAGGCGAATTCTGGGTGAACTCCCGTTCCATCCCGGTCATCACCTCGGCGGTTTGCCGCGCGTGGCTCCCCGAGCCGACCCCGAGGTTCACGTCCGGCCGGGGCAGGCCTAGCTGGACGAAAAAGACATCCGACATCTGCTCGTCATAATGTTGCCCGGTATGCACGATCCGCTGCTCGTGACCGGCCGCCGCCAGGGCGCCGATGACCGGCGCGGCCTTCATGAAATTCGGCCGGGCGCCCAGCACATGCGTGATAGGTGCGCGCATCGCGTCCTTTCCGTCCGCCTGAACCGATATCATCTGCCGTGATGACGTCCGCCCCGCGTCGGCCGGGGTCCCAAGCCTCCCGCCTCCACGACACGCACGTATCGCCCCGTGCGCTCGCGCTCGCGACCTCGATCGCCTGGCGGCACGTGGCCTCCGACCCGGTCCGTGCCCTGGTTCTCGCCCAAAGAGTACTGCCCAACCCGCTGCGCGGGTGCCTTCGACTCGCAGGTCCGTACGGGCGGGCGACGGTGCTGTGGGGTGCGGGTGACAGGGCCGGGGCGCTGGCTGCGCTCGACGCCTCGCCCAGGCGCCTCGCCGCGTTCAGCCTGGCCGTCGACCAGCCCGAGGTCGCGGCCGCCGCTCTGGGCAGGCTCGCTCGGAACGACCGTTCCCGGCCGGTACTGACGGCGCGCTTGGCCTGGCGCGAGGGCCGCCTCACCGAGGCCATCCAGGCTCTCGACCAGGCGCACGGCGACGCGCGTAACCTGCGGGCGCGCCGGCTGCGCAAGACCCTGGCCGCCGAGCGGGCGGTCCTTAGCGGCGTGCCACCGCGCCCGCGGGCCGACCAGGACGCACGCGGGCCCGGCCGGGATTCCGCCGGAACCCCCGGGCGCATACTGCATCTGGTGACCGACGCGCTGCCCCCGACGAGCGCCGGCTACACCATCAGGACGCACGAGATCGCCCTCGCCCAGCGCGCCGCGGGGCTTGACCCGCAGGTGGTGACCAGGTGCGGGTACCCGGTGACCCAGGGCAGGATCGACGGCAGGCGCCTGGTCATGCTGGACGGCATCCCGTATCACCGGCTGCTGCCGTGGCTCTTGCCCGGGCACGCCGACGCCGCCGCCGACCTGGCCTTGGGTCAGGCCGCCGCGCTGACCGCGCAGGTCCGACCCGCGGTCCTGCACGCCGCGAGCAACTACGCGAACGCCCGGATCGCGCTCGCCCTGGGGGAGCGGTACGGGCTGCCGGTCGTGTACGAAGTTCGCGGGTTCTGGGAGGACACCTGGCTGTCCCGGCACCCGCGCGGGGAGGAGCTCGCCGGCAGCGAACTGTACCGCCGCAACCGCGACCTCGAGACCCGGTGCATGCTGGCGGCCGGCCTCGTCGTGACCCTCGGCGAGGCCATGCGCGACGAGATCGTCGGTCGCGGCGTGCCCGCCGGGAAGGTCCTCATCGTGCCGAACGCCGTGTCCGAGGAATTCCTCCAGCCGCTGCCCGACGCGACCGCCCTGCGGGCCGCGCTGGGTCTCGGCGCGGACGAGCACGTCGTCGGCGTGGTGTCCAGCCTGGTCCCGCACGAAGGCATCGGCACGCTGCTCGAGGCGGTCCAGCTGCTCAGAGGGCGCGGCCTGCCGGTGCGGGCGCTGATCGTCGGGGACGGACCCGAACGCGCCGCCTTGCAGCGTCAGGCGGCAGGCCTCGGCCTGAGCGAGGCGGCCGTCTTCACCGGCCGCGTCCCGACGGCGGACGTACGTGACTTCCACGCGCTCCTCGATGTCTTCGTCGTCCCCCGCACGCGGGACAGGGTATGTCAGCTGGTTACCCCCTTGAAACCGGTGGAAGCCATGGCCAGCGGGCTGTGCGTCGTGGCCAGCGACGTGAAGGCACTCGCCGAAATCATCAAACCCGAAGTGACCGGGACACTAACAACGCCGCAAGATCCGGTAGCGCTAGCCGATAGTCTTGAGCTCTTGGTTAGCAGTCCGGACGTGAGAAGGAAGCTGGGAGACAACGCCCGCGAATGGGTGGCCAGGGACCGCACCTGGACGCACAACGCGGCACGGTACCGGGACGCGTACGCGCGCCTGGGCGCAATCTAGGTAGGAGCACATGCCGGCGAAGGACGTACTGGTGATCGGGCTGGGTTACGTTGGCCTGCCGCTTGCCATCGCGGCGGCGCGGTCAGGGTCCCGGGTGACTGGCTACGACTCCAGCGAGCAGATCGTGTCCGGGCTGATGGCGGGCCGGTCGCACGTCGATGACGTCACCGGCGCCGAGGTCGCCGAGATGCTCGGCCAGGGGTTCCGGGCCGTCGCCGACGAGGCCCGGATCGGGCCGCAGGACGTGATCGTGATCTGCGTGCCGACGCCGCTGTCGGAGGCCGACGGCCCGGACCTGAGCGCGGTCCGCGCCGCGGCGCACACCGCGGGCCGGCTGCTGCGGCCGGGCACGCTGGTGTCGCTGGAGTCGACCACCTACCCGGGGACCACCGAGGAGGTGGTCCGGCCGCTGCTGGACAAGGTGTCCGGGCTGACCGCGGGGATCGATTTCGCGCTCGCGTTCTCACCGGAGCGGATCGACCCTGGCAACCCGGTCTACGGGTTCGCCAACACGCCCAAGATCGTCGGCGGGCTGACCCCGTCGTGCACCGACGCCGCGGAGTCGTTCTACGCGCGCATCTGCGATCAGGTGGTGCGGGCCAAGTCGGCGCGCGAGGCGGAGATGGCCAAGCTGCTGGAGAACACCTACCGGCACGTGAACATCGCGCTGGTCAACGAGATGGCGATCTTCTGCCGGGAGCTGGACGTGGACCTGTGGGACGCGATCCGGTGCGCGGCGACCAAGCCGTTCGGATTCCAGCCGTTCTATCCCGGGCCCGGCGTCGGCGGGCACTGCATCCCCATCGACCCCAACTACCTGTCCTACAAGGTCCGGACGCTGGGCTACCCGTTCCGGTTCGTCGAGCTGGCCCAGGAGATCAACAGCCGGATGCCGGGCTACGTCACCGACCGCGCCGCCGAGCTGCTCAACCGCCACGCCCTGCCGGTCAACGGGGCCAAGGTGCTGCTGCTCGGCGTGACCTACAAGCGCGACATCGCCGACCAGCGCGAATCCCCGGCCCGGCCGATCGCCCGTAAGCTGCTCGCCCGGGGCGCCGCCGTTAGCTACCACGACCCGTACGTGCCCGGCTGGCAGGTCGACGAGCAGGTCATCCCGCGCCAGACCGACCTGGACACCGCGCTGGACGCCGCCGACCTGGTGATCCTGCTGCAGGCCCACCAATGTTACGACCCGGCCAAGATCGCCCGCGGCGCCCGCCTGCTGCTCGACACCCGAGGCGTCATCCCGACGACCCCGGCCACGCCGCACGTCGAGGCCCTCTGACCCGGACGCGCAGGAGACCTCGATGCGGGTGCTGGTATGCACGATCGTCCACCATCCCGCCGACGCGCGCATCTACCACCGGCAGATCCGGGCCCTGCTGGAGGCCGGGCACCAGGTCACCTACATCGCTCCGGTGGATCCGGAGAATTTTTATCCCGAACGGTCCAGGCCGCAGCTGCAGGTCATTCCGGTCCCGCGGGCGGTGGGCCGGCGCAGGCTCGGCGCCTTGCTCGCGGCCCGCAAACAGCTCGCCCGGCACGCCGCCGGCGCCGATCTTCTGCTGATCCACGATCCGGAGCTGCTACTCGCGCTGCCCGCACGAGGCAAGCGTCCGCCTACCGTCTGGGACGTGCACGAGGACACCGCCGCCGCGCTCAGCACCAAACCCTGGCTGCCGCGCCCGCTCCGGCCCGCGGCCGCCATGGCGGTACACGCCGCGGAGCGTACCGCCGAGCGGCGGGTGCACCTGATCCTGGCCGAGCAGGGGTACGTCCCGAGGTTCAGCCGGCCGCATCCGGTCGTGCCGAACACGACGTACGTGCCGGAGGCGCTGGCCCCTCCAGGCGACGACCGCCGGGTCGTCTACCTCGGTCACCTGTCGCCGGACCGCGGGGTCGGGGAGATGATCGAGCTGGCCAGGCTGCTCCGCCCGCACAACATCACGGTGCAGCTGATCGGCCCGGCCGACGCGCGCGCGCGGGCGCGGATCGAGCCCGCGCAAGCCGAGGGCCTGCTCCAATGGCCCGGATTCGTCCCGAACGACCGGGCCGTGCTGATGGTGGACGGCGCGCTGGCCGGCCTGTCGCTGCTCCAGGATGAGCCGAACTTCCGGCACTCGCTGCCTACCAAGGTGGTGGAGTACATGGCGCGGGGCGTGCCGGTGGTGACCACGCCGCTGCCGGCCGCGGCGGAACTGGTCGTCCAGCATGAATGCGGGTACGTGGTGCCGTTCGGCGACTCTCGCGCCGCGGCCGAGGCGATACTCGAGCTGGCCGCGGATTCCTCGTTGCGGACGAAGATGGGACGCCGCGGACACGAGGCGGCCCGCAGGTCTCTCGGCTGGCCCGCGGACGCCCGGGCGTTCGTCGCCCAGCTGGAAGCATGGGCGAAGGTTCCGTAACCGAGGTGCGGACCCGTGCTATTGTTGCGTGTCCAATTCCCGCGGCGCCGCCCAGGGGATAACGTCATCCTCGGCTCACCTCGCTTTGCAGGCGCGGAGGAAGGATCGGCGTGATCGCAGGCATTTCACGCGCTGTGCCGCCCCGGCTGCGTGAGCTTATCGCACGCGATCCGCTATTCGCCCTGGCGCTGGCCGCGGGGGCAGCCCTGCGGCTGCTGGCCATGCTCGGTTTTCCCGGCGCGCTGTGGTTCGCCGGCGATTCCTACGTGTACGTGGGTGCCGCGCTGCGGCTGCGGCCGGACCTGTCCAAGACCACGGGCTACTCCCTGTTCCTGCGTGTCCTCGAGCCGTTTCACAGCTTCGCGCTGGTAACCGGCCTGCAGCACCTCATGGGGCTGGGCATCGCGGTCATGATCTACGCGCTGGCCCGGCGCAGCAAGGTGCCGAAGCTGTGGGCGACCGTGGCCACGCTGCCGGTCCTGCTCGACGGGTTCCAGATCGAAGACGAGCACATGCTGATGACCGAGGTGCTCTTCACCTT
>JASIGD010000571.1 GCA_030045295.1 Streptosporangiaceae bacterium | reverse complement strand
CCCTCGGTTATCGCGCCGGACAGGTCACGGAGCACGACCAGCTCGTCGCCGTGGCTGTAAGCGTCCAGTAGGGCCAGGTCCAGGTCCAGCCAGTGATAGTTCTTGACCGACGGGTCCACGCTCTGCGGCGGAATGCGAACGACCTGGCTGATCCTCAGGCTCGCGCCGGTCGCCTGCCGGTCCGGGCTGCTGATCCAGACGAAGGGCACGGCGAAGCAGTAGAACGTGTTCCGTGCGGTACGCAGATCTCGGCTGCCTGCCGCCGTCCGGCCGCGCGTGCACGTCATCGATACGTACGCGTCGCGCAGTCCTGCATGGCGCACGCAGCCGTGCAACACGGCTTCGATCGCGGCGCGGCTGTGCCCGGGGTCAAGCTTCAGCCGGGCGAGGCTCGCGCTGAATCGGTCGAGATGCGCATCCAGCCGGTAAAACCGCCCGCGCCAGACGTGCACCACGTCGTAGGTGCAGTCCGAGCGGGTCACACCCAGATCCAGGACCGAGATTTTCGCCTCCTCGATCGGGCAGTATCGCCCGTCGATCCAGGCCGCCCCGGCCCGCCACGGTGCCTGCTCCGCGGCGGCATCCGATTCTTTCACCGTTACCTCCCGCGATCTTCTGACGCGCTGACCTGCTGGCGCCGGGCCCGCCAGCGGTGCGCATCGTGAGCGCGGCCGTTCGGATGCTGGGTCGGCGGGGAAGGACCAGAGGCGTGAGCGTGCAGCTGAACCACACCATCGTCTCTTGCCGCGACCAGCAACGGTCGGCAGCGTTCCTTTCCGGGATCCTCGGGTTGCCGCCAGCCAGCCGCTTTGGGCGGTTTCTCGTGGTCGAGGCGGACAACGGGGTCTCGCTCGACTTCGCCCAGACCAGCGGGCCGATCACCGCGCAGCACTACGCGTTCCTGGTCGGCGAGAAGGAGTTTGACGCTGCCTTTGACCGTATCCGCGAACAGGACCTGCCCTACTGGGCAGATCCCGGCCGGACGCAGCCCGGAATCCTGAATCACCGCGATGGCGGCCGCGGCCTGTACTTCGAGGATCCCGACGGTCACCTGCTCGAGATCATCACCCGGCCCTACGGCAGCGGCGGCTAGCCTAGGGCCGTCACCACAGAGCGGCTCTGTGGTGAAGGAACGAGCCCGCGAGGAAGCGGCGCGAGCGCCGTAGAGGGGAGAGCCGTGGACCGCGTCGAGCTGAGCGCCATACAGCAGCCGCTGAAGGACGCCTACCGAGCAGACCCCCAGCAGGCAGTGATCACCTTGCGAGCAGAAGGCCGGCTCGATGAACAGGCGATTGCCTGCTCGGTGGCCACCGGCCAGGCGCTGGCCGTGGCGGGCTTGCACCCGGCGACCGGCGGCGACGGTACGCTGGCCTGCTCGGGAGACATGCTGCTGCAGGCCCTGTCGGCGTGCGCGGGCGTCACGCTGCGAGCGGTGGCCACCTCGCTGCAGATCGATGTAGCCGGGGGGACCGTTACCGCCGAGGGTGAACTGGATGTCCGCGGGACCCTGGCCGTCAGCAAGGATGCGCCCGTGGGGTTCCGGTCTATCCGGCTGCGCTTCGACCTGGTCACCGATGCCGATCCCGAGCAGGTCGAGACGCTGCTCCGTCTCACCGAACGCTACTGCGTCGTTTACCAGACCCTGGCTAACCCCGCTCAGCTGACCATTTCGGTCAGCGGCGCCGAACAGGCGCGTTCGCCCGGGTGATCGGCTCCGGGCCGCGGCTCATTCTCTCCTGAGCAACGCGTGAGACGTACCTTCGGCCAGCGCGGCGGGAGCCTTGACCGCCAAGTCACCGAGCCGGACGGTGCCCGGCACGACCACGCGCGTGTTCATCCCGCGGAGCCGCAGCTGGCGGCCGACACGGGAGTTGACAAAGCGCATGGCCTCAGCGCCGAAGCGCTCGACGAACTTCGCGCAGCCCAGATGCGGGACGTCGCTGACCTGCAACACCGCCTGGCCCACCGCCAGCAGGCTGCCCGCCGGGAGGTTATCGAGGCTGAGGTCGAGGTCGAGGTAGAGCTGATCACCGGCCAGCGGCATCCGGTCGGTCCCGTCGGCGACGAGCTCAGCCGCCCGCGCGTTCATCACCGTCACCTGCCGCTGCGGGTCGGCCGACCCGTCCGGCGTGCCGGTGCTGCCGCGGCTGAGCCAGTTGTCTCCGCCGAGCCCGGCGACCTGATCGAGCACCGCCTCGGTCGGCAGGTCTCGCTCGCCGACAGACGGGCGGCGGACGACCAGGACGAGCTGGCCGCCGTCCCGCGGGGAATGGCGGATCCAGTCCAGCCCGGCCACCAGACGCTCATGCGACAAATGCTCCACAGCCCGATTTTCGCCGCCCGCCGGCGTCTTGGCGAATAGGTTTCCCGCGGCTCGATCCCGGCGCCCGTCCAGCCGCACCAGGCCGGCGGTGAGCGTGACGCCCCATCCGGGCCGCCTCTCCGGGCGGCATCCGCGCTAGGGTCGGCGGACGAAGAAGCGCGGAGCGTGGAGGGATCGTGGACCAGCGGTTTGACACCATGCAACTGCCAGCCGTGCCCGATGTCGTCGCGCCGGACGGCTCGGACGTGCGGGTCCTGCTTCGGCTCGGTCGCGGCGGGCTGGCGCATTTCCAGCTCGGAGCCGGCCGGGTCTCCCGGGCAGTGGCTCACCATTCCGTCGGTGAGATCTGGTACGTGCTGCGCGGGGAAGGCCGGATGTGGCGGCGCCAGGCCGAGCGCGAGGAAACCGTTCCCCTGCTGCCCGGCACCTGCGTGACCATTCCCGCGGGCACGCATTTCCAGTTCCGCGCGGCGATCAGCGGTCCGCTCGCCGCGATAGGCGTGACGATGCCGCCCTGGCCGGGCCCGGACGAGGCGTACGAGGTCTCTGGCGTATGGGCCGCGGATCCCGGCGGTACGCCTGCCTGAACGCAACGCGGCCGGGCCTGATCATCACCCCAAGAAGGGGACTGAAGCAGTAGGGCGGACACTGGTATCCATGCGCTACCTGAGCATCGGCACCGACCAGAAGGCCGCGAAGATTTCCAGGATCGGGCTGGGCGCCTGGCAATTCGGCTCGCGGGAGTGGGGATACGGCCAGTCGTACGCGGAACAGGGGGCGCGTGCCATCGTGCGCCGGGCCCTGGAGCTGGGAGTCACGCTGTTCGACACCGCAGAGATCTACGGTTTCGGGCGCAGCGAGCGGATCCTCGGCGAGGCGATCGGCGAGGATCGGGAGTCGGTCTTCCTGGCCACGAAGATCTTCCCGCTCCTGCCGGTTGCCCCGGTCGTAGAGCAGCGCGCCGTGGCCAGCGCGAATCGGCTCGGCACCCGTCACATTGACCTGTACCAGGTGCACCAGCCCAATCCGGTGGTCCGGGACGGGACGATCATGCGCGGCATGCGCGCGCTGCAGCGGGTCGGGCTCGTCGGCGAAGTCGGCGTCAGCAACTACTCCCTGGAACGCTGGCGCGCCGCCGAGGCAGCGCTCGGCAGCCGGGTGCTTAGCAACCAGGTCTTGTACAACCTGGTCGCCCGGTCACCCGAGCGCGACCTGCTCCCGTTCGCCGAATCGGACGGCCGCGTCGTCATTGCCTACAGCCCGCTCGCCCAGGGACTGCTCTCGGGCAAGTATCACCGGGACAACCGGCCGGCGAACCGGGTCCGGACCGCCAACCCGCTGTTCCTCCCGGAAAACCTCGAGCGCGCAGGCGACCTGATCGCCATCCTGCGTGAGGTGGCGGACGCGCATTCCGCTACGCCCGCGCAGATCGCCCTGGCCTGGGTCATCCACCGCCCGGCGGTAGTCGCGATACCGGGCGCGTCAAACGTCGAGCAGCTCGAGAGCAACGTCGCCGCCGCCAGCATCGAACTCACCGACGATCAGTACCAGGCCCTGAGCGCGGCATCAGCCAGGTTCCGCCCCATCACGGGGCCGTCAGCTCTTCCCCACCTGCTCCGGGCCCGCTTCAGCTAGCGGGAACCCGCCGTTCGGCTCAGCCGACTCCGGAGGCCCGCCGACTGGCTCGCCTGGCAACCACGCGATGAGCCGCGCCCGCGGCCGTGTCCCGGGTCGTTGCTCCCTGGACACGGCCTGCGCTCGGGGGTTACATGACACGTATCAAGAACCGAGGAGAGCGTGCATGAAGCTGCGCGCGCTGGCCGTCGTGATCGCGGTGGCCGGCGCGGCGGCCGCTGGCGGGTGCTCATCGGCGTCGACCACCAGCCATCCGCCTGCGGCCAGCGGCGGACCGGCCGGTTACTGGACGCGGTCCCGTCTGCTGGCCTCGACGCCGTGGCGGGAACCCCAGTACCAGCCGGGACCGTCGGCCTCCGCGCATCTATCCCCGCCGGGGGCGCGCGTCGGGGCGCTGTTCGAACATGACGCCAGCGGCAACCATTTCTGCACGGCCAGCGTGGTGACCAGCCCGGGACGGGACCTGCTGATCACGGCAGCGCACTGCATCAACGGCGGCAAGGGCGGCGGATACCGCCAGGACGTCGTGTTCATCCCCGGCTACCGGGATGGCCAGGCGCCTTACGGCATCTGGACACCCGCTCGGCTGGTCGTCGCGCCGCAGTGGATGAACTCCTCCGACCCGGACTTTGACGTCGGCTTCGTCGTACTCGAGCCTGACGACGGGAAGAACATCGAAGACGTGCTGGGTGCCGACCAGCTCGGCATCGACCCCGGATACCGGAACCAGGTCCGGGTCACCGGCTACCCGGCCAGCGCCGATGCCCCGATTACCTGCACCGGCTGGACATCCCAGCAGAGCCCGTCCCAGCTGCGGTTCGAGTGCGACGGGTTCACCGGCGGTACCAGCGGCAGCCCCTGGATCACCGACGTCGACCCGCAGACGGAAACCGGCACCATCGTGGGAGTTATCGGCGGCTACCAGGAAGGCGGCGACACCGCGGCCATCTCCTACAGCCCGTACCTGGGTGAGCAGGTGGAGCAGCTATACCACCAGGCAGCCGCGGACGAGGCTGCCCAGGCGGGCTAGCGGTGCCCAGCCCGGCACGATCCCAGCTGAGCCACGCGTCCGGGCCGGTCGGCATGCGCGCCCTCAGACCGTAGCGCGCTTTCCCTGCCGCAGTAGGTGACCGCTACACGGGCGTGGGCAGGCTGCCGCCGGCGTTCAAGCCGAACACGATATTCCACGGGCGCAGCTCGGCGTTCAAGGTTCCGTTGCCGACGGCCGGATCCATGTCCAGCAGCTCGTTGGCTTCCGCCTCGCTATTGACCTCGAAGACGGCGACCTCGGTCTTTCCATCGCTGGAATATGAGACCTGGAGCAGCGTGTTGGCTGCCCGCAGCTTTTGCAGGTATTCGTTATGCGGACTGAGAGATAGCTGATCGGCGGGCGTGGCTGCGATCCAGGCCGGTCCGGGGGTGTAGATGATGGCGTACTGCATGGTTGAATGTTCTCCCGGCTGCTCTACTGAATCATGCGAAGCTTGCTCATCATCGGCTGGCTGGCAGCGCCCGACCAGGTGGGATTCAGCACCCCGTACCAGTCCCGCTGGCTGGGGTCGCGCCCGGGAGCCTCGGACTGCGTGCCGTTGAGCGCCCAGTAACACCAGTTGATGTCGTAGTCCTTGATGTACTGCACCAGATAGCTGAACCAATTCCCCTGCGCGTTCACCTTGTTCACGTCGGTATAATCTTTCTTGGGCGTCTTGTCGTGCGGCTTGTAGCCGTTGACCGTGCCGAACTCGCCCAGCCACACCGGCGCTATTTCGTGCCGGGCAACATAACCCCAGGTCTCATTCCAGACGCGCTGGCAGGCGTCCGGGGTTGACGCCGTTGTGCCGAGATGACACCAGGCCAGGCCACTGCAGAGGTCCGGCCCGTAGTCATGCGCCGAGTACACCAGCCGGTTGGGCACCCTGAGGGCGAGAGGTCGAGGTGCGCGCCGCCCGCCTCCGGCTTTGCCGACGCCGGCTAGATTCCCGCCCGGCCAGTAGAGGTAGCCGGAGCCGTTGAAGATAGGCCCGGCCGGATCGTGGCGGACGCCCTCGGCGAAGATCAGCAAGTTAGGGTTGAGGCTCAAGATGTAGTTACCGGCGCTTTCTGCCGCCGGAACCCAATCCCGCGGATGGCCCTTCGCCTTCGGATTTCCGTATCCCCACAGGGACCCGCCGTTTCGCGGCCATGCAGAAGAGTCGGGCGGGGGAGATCCCGGCTCGTTGCGCAGGTCACAGCCGATGATCGTCGAATCGTTCCGGTAGCGCTTGACCAGCATCCCCCACGTGCTGAGCCAGGCCGACTGTGGATACCGCTGTGTGTACCACAAGCCGTTGCCCTCACTGCTCCAGGCTGCCTCGGAGCGGTGGTTGTCGAGAACGACTTTTAGCCTGTACCTGCCGGCCGCCGCGATCACCGCGTCCATGATCTGGAGCACAGTCCGCCCCCGCAAGCTGGGGTTAGCTTCGAGATAGTTATAGATTCGCGGATTGGACCGGACGGCCTGTATGGAGTACGGGAGCCGGATGTGGTTGAAGCCCAGATTCCGGACCTGCCGGCAGATGTAGTCCAGCGTCCGGTAGTTCAGCCCGCCGGGCACCATGCTATTGCAGTCGAAACCGTACCAGCTGACTCCTGCCAGGCGCACCGGCTTATTTTTGGCATCGAGAATTCGCGCGCCTCGGGTGTGGAGATATCCTGCTGGCAGCGGTGCAGCTACAGCTTCCGCCGGGTCGAAGGATGCTGTGCCCAGTGTTAGCGCCGCAACGCCCAGGCCCGCCTCTCCTAGAAGACGCCGCCGTGTAATGCCCCGCATACGGTGTCCTGCAGGACCTTGCCGTCCATACCTACCTCATCCGCGTTGCCGCTGGGATTTCGATACTCGGCTCTATGAGTTCGCCTCCAAAAGGCCTGATCCGCCCCTGAAAACAGGCGAAGGGGACTGAATGCACAGCAAAGATAGCAGTCGGCGCGCCGCCGAAGAAACACCGACGCGCCGTCCTCGCGCTGCGGCCGGCTGACAAGAAGATGCGGCCCTAAAGGAGACCGCTTAGATCACTGCTGGCTTACACGGTTCGGGCCTCAGGCCAACACGGCAAGTGATCAAGCGGCGCTTCTCACCTTTCGCGGGCTAGAACCCCGCACGGATCCGAGACCACGCATCCGGGTCCTTCCTCAGATGCGGGCCGCCGCCCGCGAGAACGCAACCAGCATTGACGGATGATATTCCAAACAATCCTGGGAAGCCATTTCGACACGCACTCACATCGGGGCATCTGCGTATGGTCACCAATGCGCCCGGCGCCCATCTGGCCGCTAGCGCCATCACGGGTTACCCGGCTGGAGCAATGCTCGGACAGGTGAGGAAGCGCCACCCGATCATGGTGATTCGCGGAACACGCAGGCGGCTCATCGGGCCAGCGCGGCCAGCAGGGCGGGCGGGTCGTAGCCGCCGCGGAGCACGACACCGCCTATGAACAGGGTGGGGGTGCCGAGCACCTGGCCCGAGGCCAGGCCGCTATCGACATCGCGGCGGATTCGGTCGGCCACCGCGCCGCCGGCCCGGTCCCGGTCGAACTCCGCCACGTCCAGGCCGAGCCCGGCGGCGTATCTGCGCAGGTCCGCGTCTTCGAGTGCCTTCTGCCGGTGGAACAGCAGCTCGTGCATGTCCCAGAACCGGCCCTGGCGCGCAGCGGCCTCGGCCGCAGCCGCCGCGGCGAGGGCGTGCGGGTGGATGCCGGTCAGCGGGAAGTGCCGGAACGCGAACCGCATGGTCCCGCCGAGCTGGCGTTCGACCTGCTCGATCGCGTGGAACGCCTGCCGCGAGTAGGGGCACTCGTAATCGCCGTACTCGATGATCAGCGGGCCGACGGGCGAGCCGCGGACGTGATCGGCCTTTTCTTCCAGCGGCGCCAGGGTCAGCTGGTCGTCCGGCGGTGCGTTAAGAGTCATAGGGCCATCTCCTGGTGGCGGAGCGGATCCGGCTGGCCCCGGCGGTTTAGTAGCCGACCTGCTGCCGGATGAGGACGACGTGGATGCGGCCGGGCAGTTCGGTGTGGATCTCCAGGACCTTCCCGACCTGGCTGTGCTGCCCGTAGGCGGCCTGCGCGCGGGCGTCTTCCAGCGGCAGGCTGTGGCTGTAGATCCGCTCATGCGCCGCGGCCAGCGTGGGCACCAGCTTTTGCGCGCCGACCACCAAGATGACGTTGGCCGCGCCCCAGGCGTAGGAGGCCAGCTGGCTGCCCGACGCCGACGCGATCACCAGGGTGCCGTCGGCGGTGACCGCGTGCACGCTGCCGAGGGCGTAGTCGGGCTGGCCGCCGATCGCCTTCATCTCCTGCGCCTGGGTCGCGAAGTCGAGCGCGAACATCTTGTTCCGCGCCGACTCCCACCGGCCGGCGCCGTTGTTGATCGCGTCCGCGATCCCGGTCTGCTCCAGGGTCACCGAGGCGTTGGTCATCACCGATGAGCCCTCCGGGATGCGGGCCAGTACCGCCTGGCGGGCGGCATCGAGATCACCGACGACCTCGACGCTGAAACCGTGCTCCTCCAGCGCCGTCACGGTCGCGTTGAGCGCCGCCTCATCGGGCAGCGTGGTGAAGCGGTCAGGGATGGCAGTCGTGCTCACTGCTGGTCCTCCTTGATGCAGCTCGCGCCGGGAGCCGAGGGTCCCCGGAATCTGGCTGGATAACTGAATGCGCCCGAAGCTACTGACCACCAAGGTGAGCGGCTGCCACCCGATTCCGGTGATTTTGCGGGCCAGTAGACGCGGCCGCCAGGCAAGGTGGGCGGCCGCGGCCAGCGTGATGCGACCCGGGCTCAAGATCTGGGCCGGGCCGCTAGCGGAAAGTCATTCCCCGGGCACCGCCCAGACGGGCATCGCCGGGACGGCACACGCCTGATGGTCGTTCTGCCCGGTGCCGCGACCCGGACAGGGGCCCCGCGGCGGGCCGGGGAATCACCTGGATCAAGCGACGACCGCTCACCTGCCCGGTTACGAAACTGCAAGGGCGATCTCGGCGTCAGACGCCGACGCAGAAGCCGAGCAAGACGTGTTAGCAAGGGAACGGAGTGATCGTCATGGCTGAAGCCACGGTTGCCGATGTCGGTCAGGACCGACGGCGCTGGGTGCTGCTGTGGGTGATCGGCCTGGCGCAGCTGATGGTGGTGCTGGACCTGACGGTGATGAATATCGCGTTGCCGTCGGCGCAGCATGCGCTTCATTTCTCGACGGCGGACCGGCAGTGGGTAGTCACCGCGTACACGCTGTCGTTCGGCAGCTTGCTGCTGCTCGGCGGCAAGCTGTCCGATCTGCTGGGCCGGAAGGTCACGTTCCTGACCGGACTGGCTGGCTTCGCCGGCGTCTCGGCCGTCGGCGGCGCCTCGGTCAACTTCACCATGCTGATCACCGCGCGGGCCTGCCAGGGCGCGTTCGCCGCGATCCTGGTGCCGACGGCGCTGTCGCTGCTGACCACCACCTTCACCGACCCAAGGGAGCGCAACACGGCGTTCGGGATCTACGGCGCGATCGCCGGGGCCGGCGGCGCGGTGGGCCTGCTGCTCGGCGGCTCGCTCACCGAGTACCTGTCCTGGCGGTGGACGCTGTACGTAAACCTGATCTTCGCCGGGGTGGCCTTCGCCGGCGGGGCGCTGCTGCTGGGCCGCCAGCCGTCCTCGGCCCGGCCGAAGCTGGACATCCCGGGCGTGCTGCTGGAGGCCGGGGGCATGTTCTGCGTGGTGTACGGGTTCGCCAACGCCGCCTCGCACAGCTGGGTCACGCCGTCCACTTACGGGTTCCTGGCCGCCGGGGTGGCGCTGCTGGCGGCCTTCGCGGCCTGGCAGGCGCGGGCGGCCCACCCGCTGCTGCCGCCCCGCGTGGTGCTCGACCGCAACCGGAGCGGCGCCTACCTGTCGATGCTGTTCGTCTCGGCCGGGCTGTTCGGGACCTTCTTGTTCCTGACCTACTACATGCAGCAGACGCTCGGCTACTCGCCGCTGGTCACCGGCGTCGCGTTCCTGCCGCTCAGCGGCGCCATCATAGTCGCGGCCAACCTGTCCACGATCGTGCTGATGCCAAGGATAGGGCCTAGGCCGCTGGTCGCGTTCGGGCTGCTGGCCGCGGCGGGGGGGGCGGTCTGGCTGGCCCAGCTCGGCCCGCAGACCGGCTATACCGCGGGCGTGCTCGGCCCGACCATAGTGAGCGGGATCGGCATGGGCATGGTGTTCGCCCCGGCGATCAACGCCGGCACGTTCGGCGTGGCCTCGCAGGACGCGGGAGTCGCTTCGGCGACCCTCAACGTCGGCCAGCAGCTCGGTGCCTCGATCGGCACCTCTCTGCTGAACAGCATCTTCGCCGCCGCCGTCACCGCCTATCTCGCGGCGCATCTCGCCTCGGCCCGGCTGATCGGCCGCGAGGCCCTGGCCGGGCAGGCGCTGGTGCACGGCTACACCACCGCGTTCTGGTGGACCGCCGGGATCTTCGCCGGCGGCGCGGTCATCTGCGGCGCCCTGATCCGCAGCGGGCCGCTGGCTCAGCCGGGCACGCCGTCCCCGGCACGCGGCGCGGCGCCGGCGCAGGCCGCGGCTTCGGCGCAGGCCGAGGCCGGCCCCGGCATCCCGGCGTGACCCGGCGGGTCCCGGACGGCGCAGCCGCTGCCCGGGATGTCACGGTGACCGCTGCATTCCTCGGACGTCACCAGGATCTCGCTGGCCGGTCTTAGGGGTGGGAACTACGCCCGCTTAAGCTCCAGCACAGGAATGGTGCGGACTCCGGCGGTTTGGCGTGCGTACTCGGCGAAGCCTGGGTAGCGCCCTGCTTGCTCGGCGTAGGTGCGGTCGCGTTCGGCGCCGGCCAGTTCGCGGACGGTCACCTCGTACGTCTCGGTTCCGCGTTCGACGCTGCCGTCGCCGGCGGCGGTCAGGTTGCGGTACCAGTCCGGGTTGGCGGGTGCGCCGGCCTTGGTGGCGAAGACGTAGATGATGTCCGGGTCGGTGTCGTGCGGCAGGTACATCACCGGGGTGACGTACTCCCGCCCGCTGTTGCGGCCGCGGTGATGCACCAAGACCAGCGGAGCGCCCTCGAAGGTCCCGCCGACCCTGCCCTGGCTCGCTCGGAACTCCGCGATGGTCTTCGCGTTCCAGTCGAGCGCGTCGCTCACGTTGAACTCAGGTCCCGTCGCTACATGGACAGGAAGGGCCTGAAGAGACGGACTCCGCTGCCTGCGACCAGCGCGGTGAGCTCGGCGCTCGGCTCGCCGAGGAGGTCGCTGGAACTCGTTCCTGTCGCAAAGATCGCCTCCGTGAGGTGGCCGACGTGAGCGGCGTGCTCGATGACCGCCTCGGAGTCCCGGTATCGCTCGAGGACGACGCACTCGGACTGATCGTCGTTGAAGTAGATCTCGTACTGCAGCGTTCCGGTGTCCTTGGCCCGCACGATGTCCATGGATTGCGCGGACAAGCGCTTGAACTCCTCGGCCTTCCCCTGGCGGAACGTGAACCGGCCGATGCCTTGTATCTCGCTCAGCCGCTCCGGCTCCCTAGTCGTCTGTGATCGGGTCAGATGCGCCGACAGGAACTGCCCGGCCCGGTCCAGCGCGGCGGCTGCTTCGTCGAGGATCGGGTAATAGGCCTGGAAGACGTGGGGCACCCCGGGGGTGATATCGAGGGTGACCTCGACATCGGCGACAGCGGCTTGCCGGGCGAGGCGGACGGCGTCGTCGAGGAGGACCTCGTGCGTCCCGGCCTGGATGATCAGGGGTGGCAGCCCGGACAGGTCGGCGAAGACGGGGCTGATCAGTCCGGCCGCGGGGTCGTGTCCGGCGGTGTAGTCGGGGATCCGGGCTTGCAGGTTTTCCCGGCTCAGCAGCGGGTCGGCCGCGGCCTTGGTGTCCATGGTGGTCCCGGCCAGGGTGAGGTCGGCGTACGGGGACATGACGAAGGCCGCGGCCGGCAGGGGCAGCCCGTGATCGCGGGCGTTGACCAGCGTGGCGACGGCGAGCCCGCCGCCAGCGGACTCTCCCGCGAAGGCGACGTCCGACGGGGCCGTGCCGCCCTCCAGGAGGGCCTGGTAGGCGGCTAGGGCGTCGTCGGCCGCCGCCGGATACGGGTGCTCGGGGGCGAGCCGGTAGCCGACGGAGATAACCCTGGCGCGGGCCCGCCGGGCGACCTGCGAGGCCAGGCCGGCGGCTTGGAAGGCGTCCCCCAGGACGTACACGCCGCCATGGAAGTACAGGACAACATGGCGGGGTTCGATTCCGTCGACGGTGATCTCGGCGGTCGGGACGCCGCCCAGTGCGGCTGCGGTCACGGTCACGTCCGCGGGCAGCGGCTGCGCCGATGTCAGCTCCGCGAGCTGTCGCCGCTGCTCGCTGACGCTGCTGCCGGCGGGGAAGGCTGACTGGCGCAGGATCGCGTCGAGCTTCTGTCGCTGCTCGGTACTCACCG
>JASIGD010000570.1 GCA_030045295.1 Streptosporangiaceae bacterium | reverse complement strand
GACACCAGCGCACCAGGCTAAGGCCACCGGTCTCGGGCCTGCGGAGCCCTGTCACAGTAGGTGAGCGGCCGCTGAGCGCCGCGGCCTTCAGTGAGCGCGCCTGATACTCCTATGCCTCAGCCGATAGCGGGCTAGGCTGTCCGCGGGAGTGACCGCGCTGGCGATCACCTGCTGGCTGGGCGGCGCGGGCCGGTTCTCCTCCTCCCGCCAGACCGTCCAGTTGCCAGGAGCGGCACGACGGATTCGCCCTGTGCCCTGAATGCGAGTGTCGTGACACGCCTCCGGTCAAGCCGCCTTTCACGTCACGGGTACCTCGCTTCGGGAACGACCGACATGTTCGCCCCCGGCAGGGGATGTTATCGAGTGCTGAAGAGAGCACCGTGCCGGTGGCACAATGACCGGTATGCCGGCTGCCAGTGGCCAGGACCCCGCCGAGCCTGCAGCTGTGCCGGGTGAGCCCGCCGCAAGCCCATCTGCGGATGGCTCGTTTCGCCGGCAAGGCGGACCCGCCGCCACACGCTCGATCTGGGTCCTTGAGCACGTCCAGGACTGGGTCACGGTCGCCGTCGGAGTGGTATTGATCGCGCTGGCTGTCGTTCTGCTGGTCGCGGGGATCGTCGATTTCCTCGACGGGTCCTCTGGGCCGATCTCGGCGGGCGCCCCGATCCTGCTCGACCGCGTCCTGCTTGTCCTGATTCTGGTCGAGATCGTATACACGGTCGTGCTGTCCTTGCGCGCGCACCGCCTGGTGGCCCAGCCGTTCATTGTTGTCGGCCTGATCGCCGTTGTCCGCCGCATCCTGTTCGTGCTGACTCCCGGCAGTTCCGCTGTCAGCACAGCGGAACTGGCGTTGCTCATTGCGATGGTGGCCGTTTTTATCGCCGGGCTTGTTGTGGTCAGCCGCTTCGAGAAGGGCGATGACTGAACGAGACACCCGATCGCCAGGCGGCCTCAATTCGCCGGGCCAAGCATCGGTAGGAACGCCGGGCGGCGACGTACAGGCCTGGGCCGCCTCATCCGTAATTCGGATCCCCCGTCGCGCTAACTCTTTTGGCTAGGTTAATCCCTTCCTCACATCGGCGGTAAACCGGCCAGCAGGCCTTCGTGCTCGAGCAAGCACTCCGCGCTGGCGTCGCGCGACAGAAAGATCGCTCGTTATGCGCGATGACGATGACAAGAGAGTCTGACTCGAGAAGCGTGCAATTAGAAGCGTGCAGGTAGGGCGGATACTTGCGGATGTACGTGCCTTTGTCTCCTTACGAAGGGTGACCGGACTTCTCGCGTGTATAGCACCCGTCAGGCGCTGCCGGGCATAGGGGGATTTCCGCGTTTCGGTGTTCAAGTTCCTTTCAGACGCACAGGCCGGTGAACTTCCGCGGCGTTTGAACATGCGGCCGCGCGACCTGGTTGGGGCCGTTCGGCGCCCTGGCGGCCTGCTGTCTACGGGCCGGGAGACGGCCGTGACCGCCCTGCTGATCGCCCCCGTCATCCCTCGGGGTCCCAGCCCAGTACGGCTGGTGTCAGAATAAGGAAGCGTGAACACTACCCAATTCGAGAAGGTCGGGACCGGCCGCGGCTTCTTCGCTGCCCTGGACCAGAGCGGCGGCAGCACACCCAAGGCGCTGGCCGACTACGGCATCGGACAGGACCGCTACAGCTCCGACGCCGAGATGTTCGACCTGGTCCACGCCATGCGGACCCGTGTGATGACTAGCCCGGCGTTTGACGGCTCACGCGTTCTGGCGGCGATCTTGTTCGAGCAGACCATGGAACGGGACGTCGACGGCGTCCCCACGGCGAGGTACCTGTGGGACGAGAAGAACGTGGTGCCGTTCTTGAAAGTCGACCTGGGGCTTGCCCCTGAGCAGGACGGCGTGCAGCTCATGAAGCCCATCGACACCCTCGATGATCTGCTCGAGCGCGCGCAGCGGCACCAGATCTTCGGAACCAAGATGCGGTCGGTGATCCACGACGCCGACGAGGCCGGGATCTCGGCGATCGTGGACCAGCAGTTCGACTACGCGCGCCGGATCGTGGCCGCCGGCCTCGTGCCGATCATGGAGCCCGAAGTCAGCATCTTCAGTCCGCACAAGGAGCAGGCTGAGACGCTGCTGCGTGACGCCATCGCCAAGCACGTCGAGGCGCTGCCTGAGGGCACGACCGTGATGGTGAAGATCACCATCCCGACCCGGCCTGGCCTGTACGGCGATCTGGCGTCTGACCCGCGCGTCCTGCGGGTCGTCGCCTTGTCGGGCGGCTACAGCCGTGATGAGGCCTGCGCCCGGCTCGCACGCGATCCCACCCTCATCGCCAGTTTCTCGCGCGCGCTTCTCGAAGGGCTGACGGTAAACCAGACCGACGAGCAGTTCAACGCCGAGCTCGAATCGTCGATCGAGCAGATCTACCAGGCGTCGGTACACAAGCAGCCCGCCAGCTCCTGAGCCCGCCGGGGTCACGCCGGGCGCCCGGATCGCCGCTGGGCGCGCCGGCCAACACGCTGCGTCGCGGTACTAAGGGATCAGCAAGAGGATGTGACCCGCCCGCCAACGCCGCTGGACCGGCTGCCACTATTTCGGCGCGACGACTCAACTGCTTATCTCCTGCGTGGCCTCCGGTCCTCGGCGGGCTGGCTCCTGCCGCAGTAGCGGCGGCCGACCATACAGCCAGGCAGCAGTTCGCGGGCCCAGGTAAGGCTCCGCCGCCCGGTGCCCGGTGGTCCCGGGACGGACCTCAACGCGGCAGAAGTGGACTATTAGCCCAGGTATAACGATATGTAAATATACAGTGCAAATAGCCATCTAATGGGACACACCGGAACCGCTGAGACGGCTCGCAATTTCACTGATAACCCGCGCCTACCCGCCGGTACGATCGCTGAGCTTGCTTGCGCGATGATCGTCTGGTGCCGGGCCGGACCGGGTGTTCTGGGCGCGGCCGCCAGCATGGCCTCGGCCGTCCGGCATCGGGTTCTGGTTGATGACGGGGATGATGGCGAGGCTCCGGGATCGAGTTGCGCAGTGTCCCTGTCACCTCGGTGATCAGGCATTGCGCGGCCCGGAGGCCGGGGTGGGGGGCTCGCCGCATGTTGCCGGTGAGCGGGCGGTAGGGCTCGTGGTCATGACCGGGGTGCGTGCTGGCTGGCGTGGTCGTCGGTGAGGCGCTGTTCGAGGTGGCTGAGTAGCTGGTTGGTGTGTCTGACCGCGTCGAGGTCGTCGCCCAGGATGCCGGCGAGTTCGCGGGACCAGGCGGCGCGCAGGGTGCGGAGTTTGGCCGCGGCGCGTTCGGTGGGGGTCACGGCGATCCCGCGTCCGGTGGCGGCGGCGCGGGAGATCATGCCTCGTTGTTCCAGGGTGCGCAGGGCGGTGCTGACGTTGGTGCGCTGCAGCCGGGCGCGGCGCGCGATCTCGCTCGGGGCGGCGCCGGGGTGCAGGTCGACGACCCGCATGACCTGCCGTTCGGTCTCGGTTAGCGGCACCGTGCCGGGGTCCTCGGGGGTGCGGGCGCGCACGAGCCGGCCGACGTTGAGGATCAGGTCGGCCAGGTCGGCGAGCGGGTCATCCGCGGCATCATCAGGCATGGACATATCCTAGTGAATTATGTTAACATAATTATGTGAACATAATTCTAGAGCGTTCTCCGAGCCTGCAGGCGGCAGCCGCCGGCACCTCGGCCGCGCCGCCGCTGCCAGCCGGGCGCCGGCTGTCCACGGCGCTGATCCTCGGATCGCTGAGCGCCCTCGGCGCCCTGTCGATCGACATGTACCTGCCGGCCATGCCCAGCATGAGCCGGCAGCTGCACGCCAGCGGGCCGGTGATCCAGCTGACCCTGACGGCGTTCGTGATCGGGCTGGCCGCGGGCCAGGTCCTCGCCGGGCCGCTGTCGGACATGTGGGGGCGGCGGCGCCCCCTGCTTGCCGGGACGGGGCTGTACGTGGCCGGGTCGGCGTGGTGCGCGCTCGCGCCGGGCGCCGACCAGCTCATCGGCGCACGGATCGTGCAGTCCCTCGGCGCCGCCGCAGGCGCGGTCCTGGCCCGCGCCATCGTCCGAGACCTGTTCGAGGGCACCGCCATGACACGGTTCTTCTCCGCCCTCATGCTGGTCAACGGTGCCGCGCCGATCGCAGCCCCCGTCATCGGCGGCCAGCTCCTGACCGTCGCGACCTGGCGGGCGGTATTCATCGTCCTCGCGGGCGCGGGCGCTGTCTTGCTGCTCGCGGTCCTGCTCGCGCTGCCCGAGTCGCTGCCGGCCCCGCTCCGGCAGCCCGCCCGCCTGCGCCAGGTGGCCCGCTCCCTGGCCGGGCTGGCCCGCGACGGGCGCTACCTGCGGTACGTGCTGGCCGCGGCGCTGATGTTCGCCGCCACCTTCGCCTACATCTCCGGCTCCTCGTTCGTCCTGCAGCAGGACTACGGGCTGACCGCGCAGCAGTTCAGCCTGGTCTTCGCCGTCAATGGCCTGGGCATCGTACTCCTCGGGCAGGCCAGCGGATACCTCGTCGGCCGCGGCGCCGCCGAACGGACCCTGCTCCGCGTCAGCCTGGCCGCGGCCAGTCTCGGCGGACTCGGCGTCCTGCTATGCGCCGCGCTCGGCCTGCCCCTGCCGCTACTGCTGGCCTGCCTGTTCGTCGTGGTGTCGATGCTCGGCATGGTGCTGCCCAACGCCACGTCCCTGGCCATGGCGGGCCACCGCTCCGCCGCCGGGGCGGCGTCCTCGCTCCAAGGGCTGCTGCAGTTCCTGATCGGCGGCCTCGCCGCCTCCGCCATGGGACTCGCCGGACAGGGCACCGCCGTCCCCATGGCCGCTACCATGTTCGCCTGCGCCGCCGCCGCGCTGGCCATCCTCCTCAGCCGGCGCCACTGAACCAGCCCACACTCACGCCCCCTCATACCTGGACGGCCCTGCCTGCCACGCAGGCCGCGCCCCGCGAACGCGGTGTCGTCATAGCCCGGGTCAACCACGAACAAACCAGAGCGCCAGAACAGATGTTAGATCCGCGCGTTCGCCCTAACACAGGCCCGGCTGGCGCTCCTCCCGGTCGCGTAGTGCGACACCCGGGCACATTGTTATTGGCTCGAACAATTTCAGATTGAATATTCGCGTCGAGTTTGCTGGCAGATTCCGGTTATGGAGATGCGCAGATTATCTGTTATGCGTCATCTGGCCGGTACTTTGCCGTTCAAGAGCGGTCGATGCTGACTGGGCAGCTACGTGGCTGCGGCTTCATCAGTCACGTCGAGGGCACCTGCGAGCTGGTTGCGCGACGTGACCCCTAGCTTCGGGAACAGCCGGTACAGGTGCGATCCAACCGTTCGAGGTGAGAGGTAGAGCTGCTGGCCGATTTCGCGATTCGTCATTCCGGCCGCCGCCATCTGGGCTATCTGAAGCTCCTGACTCGACAGCTGATCACTTGCAGCGGGGGCTCGCTCCCGGCTCTGCTCGCCAGACGCGCGCAGCTCCTGGCGGGTGCGTTCCGCCCAGGGAATGCATCCGAGGGCGTCGAACACCTCTCGCGCAGCGCGCAGCGGCGCGCGAGATTCGCTGATGCGCCGGTGACGGCGAAGCCAGGCCCCGTAGGCGAGTTGCAGCCGTGCGTGGTCGAACGGGTGATGCTTCAGGTCGCTCCGCAGCGCTACGTCGTATAGCTGCTCTGCCCCGTCATCCGGGGCCAGGACGGCACGGGCGTATATCAGGCCGCCGTGCAGGGCCGGCGAGGGCGTGCACTGCGCGAGGGCGTCCAGTTCATCGAGGATCGGAACCGCGACGTGGCGTTGTCCGCTTTGCGCCGCCGCATCGGCAAGGTAGGTGATCGACATGAAGCGTGCCGCCTCGTGGAACGCCGGGTCGTCCCGGTCGAAGGCGCGAGTGAGATGCTCCAGCGCCCCCGCAGGCCGCCCGGCGCCCAGCCAGGTTACGCCGCGCGCGAACGCGGTCATGCAGACGAGGTCGTTCAGGCCTTGAGATATTGCCGTCTTCTCGGCCTCGGCAACCAGCCGTTCCGCGACGTCTGCCTCGCCTCGCAGGCCATGAAGCGTGCCGCGGGCGATCAGCGAGCCGGTCCGCCACCAAGACTGCCCGACCTCTTCGGCGAGCCGGCCGGACTCGTCCACCAGCATCTCGGCTGAAGCCCAGCTGCCCTGGGCGATCGCGACCCATCCCCGCATCACGAGCACCTGCGCAAGGAGGCCCAATCGGCCCTGTGCGCGCAGCTGCGTGGTCGCTTTTCCCAAGAACCTGCTCGCGGCATCGTGGTCGCCGATCGCGCGGGCAGCCATGCCCGCCAGGTATGCCTGGTCAGCAGCCAGCTCATCTGCCGATGCGTCAATCACCGCCAAGCGCTCAGACACCACCGGGCCCCAGCGGACGGGCCCTGCCATGGCCAAGATCACCGCGCGGCGCGGGTGCGTCTGTGGCACCGAGAGCCGCTCGACCGCGGCCGCCACGCGATCCCGGGCCGGCTCGCCGAGGTCCGAGCGCCAGCACCGGATCGCGGCGCCGAAGACAAGGTGAAGCGCGAGTTCGCTGTTCCCGGCATCAGCGGCTACCTCGGCTGCATCGACGAGGGAGTGCACCTGGCTCGGATCGCCGGGGATAATGTCCGCAAACGTGCTGCGCAACCACGTCAATCGCGCGCGTTGCTCACCGTCCGGATTGAGCTGTTCGGCCTCGGCCACCAGGTGCTCCAGCAGGTCCGAGTCACCGGTCTCAAACGCCAGCTCGCCTGCCCGGAGCAGCCGGGAGCATCGCCGCGCCGGGTCCGCGCTCAGGACGGCCGCGCGCCTGGCGGCGGCTATCGCTATCCCCGTCGCGCCTCGGCGAGCAAGCCGGACCGAAAGCAACTCAACGTCGCGTGCGACGGACTCGTCGGGCCCAGCCGTCGACGCGGCCACGTGCCACAGCCGCCGGTCCGGCTCGTGGGTCAGCACGGCCGCCAGGGCGGCGTGTGCTCGGCGGCGGCGCCCGGCACCCGCCGACTGGTAAACGGCCGAGCGAACCAGCGGATGGCGGAAGATGATCGATCCGCCGGCGAGGCCGACCAGGCCAGCCCCCTCCGCCGGAGCCAAGGCATCAAGCGGTACCTCAGCTCCGCCGAGCAAGGACGCGGCGGCCATCAGCTCGGCAGCTGGCGCGCGTTCGTCCGCGGCGGCCACCAGCAGCAGATCGCGTGTTTGCGCCGGTAGGCCGGACACCTGCTGGGCGAAGGCGCGTTCGAGCCTGGACGTCAGCGACACCGTCCCCGGCAGATACCCGCCGATCCGGGCATCGTCCAGCCGCAACGCATCCGGGAGCTCCAGCAATGCGAGCGGGTTCCCGGCCGCGATCTCCAGGACTCGCCGTCGCAGCCCCGGTGTGAGGTCTCCCGCCGACGCGTCAACCAGCTCGCCGGCCGCCTCCTCGTCCAGGCCGCCAAGGTGAAGCTCCCGCAGCCCCGCGCCGTCGAGCGTGCTAGCGACGCCGTTTCGCAACGCGAACAACACCGCGATCGGTTCTGCCTCCACGCGACGGGCGATGAAGGCAAGAGCGCTCGCCGTCGGCGGGTCAAGCCATTGCGCCTCATCGACGACCAGCAGCAACGGCATGTGGTCAGCGGCGCACGCCAGCAGGTTCAGCGCCGCAAGCGCGATCATGAACGGGTCCGGGGCCGGGGCACCGAGCATCCCGAACGCGGCCGACAGAGCGTCACGCTGTGGCCCCGGCAGGCGATCCAGCCATCTCAGCGCCGGACCCAGGAGCTGGTGCAGCCCTGCGAACGCCAGACCGGTCTCTGACTGCGCCCCAGCCGTGCGCAGAACCAAGACACCCTTCGAGCTGGCCGCGGCCGCGGCCGCCGCCAGGAGTGCGGTCTTCCCGATGCCGGGATCGCCCCGCAAGACGAGCGCCCCGCCTCGCTCGGGGATCCTCCCGACGAGCTGATCGACTATCGCAACCTCGGCCTCTCGGCCAAACAGCGGCGAACCCGAAAAGCCGGGCCGCGCCTGCGAGATACCGGTGCGCATGCCTATCACGGTAGCCGTGGAGGGCCGGGCCGGAAGACGAGGGGACCAAGACGCGGCACGACCATAACGCGCTGGCCTACCTGTCGGCGGCTGATTCAGTCGGATG
>JASIGD010000569.1 GCA_030045295.1 Streptosporangiaceae bacterium | reverse complement strand
TCGGTGAGCGCGATCGCTTGCCCGAACGGCCGCTGGTAATCCGGGTGCGTGTACCTGGGCACCTGCGGCGGGAAGTGCGTCGGCTTGGTGGTGATGATCTGCTCGTATTCCGCCAGCGCGGCGCGGGCCGCGCCGATCACCGGGATGACCAGGCCCGCGTGGTACACGCCGTAGATCCGGCCGCAGTACATGGGGTTGCCGTGCAGCCGGGCGCCGGGCGCCGGGGTATCGCCGTGGGTCCAGTCGGCAGGCGCGGTGCGGTGCGCGGGCACGAACACCGCGTCGGCCCGGACGCTGTTCGACCCGCTGGAGTTCATCCCGAGCGTGACCCCGTCGCCCCAGTCGTCAAGGACGGTGACCTGCTCGCGCGGGATGACGACGGCAATCCGGTCGGTCGTCCCGGCGACCAGCGCATTGCCCATGAAATGAGTGGCGTGGGCGATGCCGGAGCAGTAGTCCCACGTCCCGCTGACCAGGTACCCGCCGGCGGCCGGCTCGGCGGTGCCCATCGGCGGCGGCCGGTGCGGGCACCGGAAGTCGCCCGACGGCCCGAAGATGTCCCGCTGGCCGGCCTCGGTGAACCAGGCGCCGACGACCAGCGCGTGATGGGAGCCCAGGGTCAGACCCCAGCCGGTGCCGGGATCGCCGGCCGAGACGGCCAGCATCGCCCGCCAGAACGTCGGCAAGCCGAACTCGTACCCGCCGAACCGGCGCGGCTGCAGGATCCGGTAGAACCCGGCCTCGGCGAACTGCCGGTCCAGCTCCGGCGTATGGTGCCCCAGCTTCTCCGCCTCGTCCTGCTGGTCACGGATCGCCGGGATCAGGGCCCGCGCCCGGCTGATGACCGTCTCCGGCGTCAGGTCCGGCTCGGGTGCAGGGATCTCGTACGTGCGCACATCCGCGTGTCCTGACACAGTTACGAGACTCCTGCGCCCGGCGGCGTCCGGCAAGCAGCGCGGTCCGGTCAAGTGGCGCGATTGTCCCGCGCGACAGTCTCGGCCGTCACTCGTTGTACTCAGGCCACGGGCCTGCACATCAGGACAGGCCCGTGCTTGCCGCCCGGCCTTCCGGCGGGGGACGCTGATCCTGGCATCGGCACGGCGAGCAGAGGAGGACTCATGGCCGAGGCGGCGAGCGGCGAATTCTGGCGGGAGTTCAAGCCGGTGGCGCAGGTGTTCCGGCCCGGCGCGATGCCGGAGGCCTACATCGCCGACGCGGCCACCGATGACGACCGCTTCTACGCCCCGCTGTCAGAGACGGTGGGCACCCGGCCGTTGTGGATCTCGCCGAGCCAGAACCGGTGGTGTGACGTGCTGATGTGCCGGGGCGCCGGGCTGGTGAACCGGCACTACCACCCGCAGCAGGTCTTCGCCTACACGATCTCCGGCAAGTGGGGCTACCTCGAGCACGACTGGGTGGCCACGGCCGGGGACTGGATCTACGAGGCCCCCGGCGAGGCGCACACGCTCATCGCCTACGAGTGCGACGAGCCGATGAGGGTGACGTTCAACGTCACCGGGCCGCTGATCTGGCTGGACGAGAACGGCGAGCCCAGCGGCCACTTCGACGTGTTCGACTACATCAAGCTGTGCCGGGACCACTACGAGAAGGTCGGGATCGGCGCCGACTACGTCGACCGCCTGTTCCGCTGACTCCCCGCCGTCAGAACGTCCGGATCGCGATCTCGGCGGGTGCGGCCAGCAATTCCTCGATCTCGGGATCAAGGCGGCTCAGCGTGACGGACACGCCCGCCATGTCCAGCGATGTGCAGTAGTTGCCGACGTAGTTCCGCCGCACGTTGATGCCGCGCTGCGCCAGTTGCTCGTGGGCGTACCCGTAGAGCAGGTACAGCTCGCTGATCGGCGTGCCCCCGAGACCGTTGATCATGAGCGCCACGTCGTCACCCTGGCTGAACGGCAGGTCCGTCACCACGGCCTCGAGCAGCTCGTCGACGATCTCGTTGGCACTGGCCAGTTTCTCGCGGCGGCGACCCGGTTCGCCGTGAATGCCCACCCCCATCTCCATCTCGTCGTCCCCGAGCTCGAACAGCGGGGAGCCCTTGGCCGGCGGCGTGCACGAGGTCAGCGCCATTCCCATCGTCCGCGTCACCGAGTTGACCTTGTTGCCGATGCGCACCAGCTCATCGAGGCCGGCGCCCTGCTCGGATGCGGCTCCCGTCGCCTTGATCACGAAGAAGTTCCCGGCTACCCCGCGCCGCCCGACCGTGTAGGTCGAGTCCTTCACCGCCACGTCGTCGTCGACGAGCAGCGTGCTGATCATGATCCCGTCCGCCGCCGCCATCTCCTGGCCCATCTCGAAGGCCATCCGGTCGCCGGTGTAGTTGTTCACGATGTGCAGCACGCCCTTGGGCGAGGCGAGCAGCTTGCTGGTCTCGAGCACGTAGTCCATGGGCGGGGCGGAGAACACGTCGCCCGGGCATGCGGCGTCGAGCATACCCCGGCCGACGATCATCACGTGAGCGGGCTCGTGCCCGGACCCGGACCCTTGGATGATCGAGACCTTATCGTCGCGGGGGGCATCGGTCCGCATGATGAGGTTGTATTCCGGCACGTATTTGAGCGTCTCCGGGTTGGCCAGGGCGATGCCCTTGAGCATCTCCGGCACGAACTGCTGCGGGTCGTTGACGAACTTCTTCACGGCACTGACCTCCAAGGATTAGGTTCAGGATTCAGCCGAGCGCTTGCCCCACTGGTCGGCGAGCGCCTCGAACATGACGGCGACAGCGATGGCGCCCGCGTCCAGGGTGCCGATACTGCGCTCGCCGGTGTAGCTGGCCCGGCCGCGCATGGCCTGCATCGGCCGCGTCGCCTCGGCGCGCTCTCGTGCGGTGACCGCCGCCGCGCGCAGCGCGGCGGCCGCGTCGTGTCCGGCGGCAACTTGCTCGTCGAGGGTGTCCACCGCGGGGACCAGCGCGTCCAGCAGCGTCTTGTCGCCCACATCCGATTTGCCGCGCGCCTTGATCCCCTCGATCGCGGCGCGCAACATCGCTATGATCTGGGCGGGCTCGAGCTCATTCGCGGACCCGGCGGTCATGCCCGCGCGCAGGAAGGCCGTCCCCCAGATCGGGCCGGATGTGCCGCCGATGCGGCTGGTGATGACGACGGCGATCTTCTTGAGGAACGTCCCGATATCGGCGCGGTCGAAGTCGTCCCAGCCCTGCAGGACCAGCTCGAAGCCGCGGGCCATCGAATAGCCGAAGTCCCCGTCGCCCACCACGGCGTCCAGGTCACCGAAATACTTCTCGTTGTCGACCGCGGTAGTGGCGATCGTGTGTACGACCACCTCGACGTCGGACAGGTCTGCTTTGGACATGGATGCTCCTTGGGGAAGCAGCAGGGTGAGGTCGGCAAGGGTGATCCAGTCCCCCGGCGTGGCCCGGCTGCGGTTGGCCAGGACCGCCGCGCGCTCCCCGCCGGGATCGCCCAGCGAGGAGACGACCAGGACGGCCTCGCTGAAGTCTTCGTCCTCGGTATAGCCGTTGACGGTGATCATGCAGGTCAGGCCCGCTCCGGTGGCGGCCAGCAGGCCGTTGCGCGAGTCCTCGACCACGACCGCGCGGTCCGCGGGCAGGCCGAGCGAGTCCAGGGCGAACAGGTAGATGTCGGGCGCCGGTTTCTTACGCGGAACGATGTCCCCGGCGAACACCGCGACCGCCCGGGCGTGATCCGTCCCGACCGCCCGTTCCAGGATGGCCCGGACCGAGGGTTCGGCCGACGTCGAGGCCACGGCCACCGTCGAGCCCGCGGCCAGCGCCTCGGCCACCACACGGGCGATGCCGGGCCGGGGCGGGACCGCGCCGGAGGCGACCAGTTCGGCGTAGATAGCGGTCTTGCGCCGGTGCCAGTCGGCGACGGCGGCTTGCTGCCGTTCGTGGTCGGCGGGCAGGCCGGCGGCTGCTACGAACTCGGGCGTGAGCAGGCTGGCCAGCCGTTCCTTGCC
>JASIGD010000568.1 GCA_030045295.1 Streptosporangiaceae bacterium | reverse complement strand
CCCTGCTGGGTGACCATGTGCGCCTCGTCGATGATGTAGATCTTGAAGCGCCCGGACACCGGGGTATAGAAAGCCCGCTCGCGCAGTTCCCTGGCGTCGTCCACGCCGCCGTGCGAGGCGGCGTCGATCTCGATGACGTCGATGCTGCCCGGGCCGTTCGGGGCGAGCGCGACGCAGGAATCACAGACCCCGCAGGGATCGGGCGTGGGGCCGTTGACGCAGTTCAGCGACCGGGCGAGAATGCGCGCGCTGGAGGTTTTGCCGCACCCGCGCGGCCCGCTGAACAGGTACGCGTGATTGATCCGCCCGGTGCGCAGCGCCTGCCGGAGCGGTCCGGTGACGTGGTCCTGCCCCTTCACCTCAGCGAACGTCGCCGGACGGTACTTGCGGTACAGGGCCAGGCTGGACCCTGCAACCGGGGTCGCTCCCTCGCGTTCCGACGCGGCTGCTGCCATCAGCTCATCCTCACCGGTAATCGGGGGACCCCCCGCACACCCGTCAGAGCCCACGTACCCTTGCTGCCTTCCGGCCCTGGGGGGGTTGGCGGGATAAACGCCGTGCGGGGGGCCACGGGCCAGTGTAGTCAGCCCGGCGACCGGATGCTGCCCCGGCCGCCACCAGGCCGTCCGCCGTGGCGCGCCTGTTGCCTTCCCGGGCGGCCAGAGCTGTAGTGATTCGGGTAAGCTTCCCGGCGGAGGATTCGCCTAGTGGCCTAGGGCGCACGCTTGGAAAGCGTGTTGGGGGCAACCCCTCGCGAGTTCGAATCTCGCATCCTCCGCCGCGCTGGGCAGGCACGACGCCACAGGGCTTGGTCAGCTTCCCGGCCCGAGTCCCGCCGATGCCGCGGACCCGCGCCTACGTCGCCCGGCGCACCGCCGAGGGGAGACCCTACGCGAGATCCCGCCGCTGCCTCAAGCGCTATATCGCCTGCGCGCTCTACCGGCAGCTCACCGGGACGATGAATCCTCCCCTGCAGCCTTGACAAAGAAGCGTCAGAAGGCCGGGGTTCGAGGGACGAGACTGGCAGCTGCCGTCTGCCCGGCCTGCTCGGCCGTGTACAAGCGCGGCGTCCGGCTGTGATATCACGGGTGCTATGACGCCTAGTACGGGACGCTGCGGGCCTCACTGCACTGTCGCGGCCGACCCGCTGGGGCGTCACCGGGAGGCGCACTGCGGTTGCCAGGAATGCCACGGCGGCGGCCTCGCGCCGGTGACGCCGCCTGGCTGGGGACAGACCCGGAGAGGGTAGCTGCCGCGCGGCCGTTTCGAGTTCCCGCACGGCCGTACAGCAGCGGAGTAAGGCAATCCGAGCGTGCAACCGCTGCCCTGCGCGGCTGTGGACAGGCCGAGCAACCTGGGGAGGCAGCAGCGGTCCCGGGACGCGCCCGTGGTTTGCATCCAGATGGCCGACCGGGCGTGCCGCAGGCCCAGGGCGTAGGCGGTGATGCCTGAACTTACCTCGGTATCATTAGGCAAATCCTCATCACAGGATGCTCACTGCCCGGATGGAGGTAACAATGAGTTTGCACCTCACATTCGTCGCCAATAACAATACGAATCAGCTGCTCGCCTGTTACTCAAAAGATGGATCAAACTGGAGCCCGAGCACCCCGGTGCAGGGGCAGGCGAGCAAGGCGGCCCCGGCGCTGGCGGTGTTCCAGAACAAGCTGTGGGTCGCGTTCGTGGCCAACAACGCCACCAGCGACCTGCTGGTCTCCAGCTCCGCGAACGGGCAGGCCTGGAGCCGCAGCACCCCGGTGCAGGGGCAGGCCAGCAAGGCGGCCCCGGCTATCCTCGGCCGGGATGGAGCACTTTAACCATATCGAGGCGGACGCACTGCGATGTCCGCCAGCGCCTTGTCCCGGTTGCGGACGCCGGCGCGAGAAACGCCGATGCCCCGTCGAACGCGGAAGGCTCCGCCATAGCGCAACGGTCGTTCCGGGAACGTTACGGCCCGGGCGCCGCAAGCGCGGGGTGCCCCCGCCGTGTTCACGCCGTTGACACGGCCTGGGACCCTTGAGACGCTGCCGGGAAATGTCTGATCCTGATCCCGTCGGCGCCGTCGAAAAGAGGATCCAATGGCAAGCGTCGAGACCGTGCGCGGCCCGGTCGACCTCGGCCAACTCGGCCAGACCCTGATGCATGAGCACGTCTTCGTGCTCTCCACCGAACACGTGCAGAACTACGGCAGCAGCTGGTGGGACGAGGAGGTCCGAGTCGCCGACGCTATCGAGAAGCTGAATGCCCTGTACGGCAAGGGAATCCACACCATCGTCGACCCGACCGTATGGGGCCTGGGCCGATACATCCCGCGCATCCAGCGGATCGCGGCGCAGACGCCGGTCAACATCATCGTCGCCGCCGGCCTATACGTCTATGAGGAGCTGCCGCAGCAGTACGCCTACCGGGGACCCGGTCTGCTGCTCGACATCCCGGATCCGATGGTCACCGACTTCGTGGGCGACATTACTCAGGGCATCGCCGACACCGGCGTCAAGGCCGCGTTCCTCAAGTGCTGCATGGAGACCCCGCAGCTGACTCCCGGCGTCGAGCGGATCGCCCGCGCCATCGCCCGCGCGCACGCCGACACGGGCGCGCCCATCACGGTGCACACCTCGGGACCGCATCAGAGCGGCAGGACCGCGGTGCGGATATTCAAGGAGGAAGGCGTCGACCTGAGCAAGGTCGTAATCGGGCACGCGGGCGACAGCAACGACCTGGACTACCTCAGCGAGCTCGCGGATCAGGGCGTGCTGCTCGGCATGGACCGCTTCGGGCTCGACCTCTTCAATCCCGGCGCCGAACGCGTCAAGACCATCGCCGCGCTCGCCGCGCGCGGGTACGCGCCGAGCATGGTGCTGGCCCACGATGCCAACTGCTTCATCGACTACTTCGGCGCGGCTCACGATCAGCTCCGACCGATCGCCACGCCGAACTGGCATTACGAGCACATCAGCGATGACGTGCTGCCCGCGCTGCTCGCGGCGGGGGTGACGCAGGCCCAGCTCGACACCATGCTGGTGGAGAACCCGGTGCGGTACTTCACGCCCGCGCAAGGCGGTGGGGCATGAACAGCCCGGCCGGTGTCGACCACAGCGACCTCGGCGGGATCTTCGACCTGACCGGAGTTACCCGCCGACACGACGGCATCAAGCGCTACGACGTCCTGCCCGCCAACCTGGTGCACATGCTGCGCGCGAGCGTCGATCGGCGCGGCGCCGCGGAGGCCGTCGCGGAAACCGGCGGCGGCCCGCGGCTGAGCTACCGCGAACTGTGGGATCGCGCGGCCCGGGTGGCGGGCGGGCTGCGCGCCGTCGGCGTCCGGCGGGGCGACCGGGTGGCGATCCGGCTGGCCAACGGCGTCGACTGGGTGCTGGCCTTCTTCGGCGGCGCGCTGTCCGGCGCTATCGTCGTGCCGGTCAACACCCGGTTCACCGACGAAGAAGCCGGCTATGTCATCGCCGACTCCGGGGCACGCTACGTGTTCGCGTCCGGAGCCGCGCTGCCGGACGGCGACCCGCTCGTCGTCGACGACCAAGACCTGGCCGACCCGGCCGCGATTTTCTACACCAGCGGCACCACGGGTTTCCCCAAGGGCGCAGTGACCAGCCACGGGAACTTCCTGTCCAACGCCGAGACGTGCCGCCGGGCGCTCTACGTCATGCCGGACGAGCTGCGGACCCTGATCTCGGTGCCGCTGTTCCACGTGACCGGCTGCAACAGCCAGCTGCTGGTCGCGATGTACGTCGGTGGCACGGCGGTGATCATGCCGGCCTTCGACGTCGGCGTCTTCTTGCACGCCATCGAGGAAGAGCGGATCGACACGATGGTCACGGTGCCGGCGATCTACTGGCTGGCGATCAGCCAGCCGGCCTTCGCCGACATCGACATCTCCGCCGTGCGTTCGGTCTCGTACGGAGGGGCGCCGATCGCTCCCGAACTGGTCGCCCGGCTCGCCAAGGCGTTCCCGCGGGCGCGGCTGGGCAACGGCTTCGGGCTGACCGAGACCTCGAGCGTCGCGACGTTCCTGCCGCACGAGTTCGTCGCCCACGCCGACTCGGTGGGCTTCCCGGCGCCGGTATGCGACGTCCGCCTCGACGCCGAGCTGCCCGACGGCACCGGCGAGCTGCTGGTCCGCGGGCCCAACGTCGTTTCGGGCTACTGGAACAAGCCCGAAGCCACCGCCGCGGCCTTCGGCGAGGGCTGGCTGCATACCGGCGACCTGGCCCGGATCGATGACGAAGGCCTGGTCTACCTGGTGGACCGCATGAAGGACATGATCAACCGCGGCGGCGAGAACGTGTACTGCGTCGAGGTCGAGAATGCCCTCGCCGGGGCGCCGGGGGTCTTCGAGGCGGCGGTGCTCGGCGTGCCGGACGAGATGATGGGCGAGAAGGTAGGAGCCGTGATCATGCCGGTGCCGGGCGTCACGTTCGACGTCACAGCGGTGTTCGACTACCTCGCCGCTCACATCGCCGACTTCAAGATCCCGCAGTACGTCGCGGTCAGCGCGGGGCCATTGCCGCGCAACCCCGGCGGCAAGCTGCTCAAACGGCAACTGCGAGACCAAACCGACTGGGCGGCGGCGATACGGCGCTGACTGATCCGTCACGCGGTGAGTATCCGCCGCGAGCGCGGCGTGCCCGCCGCCGCGGTGGCTCCCGAAGGCAGTCATGAGGGTGGGCCGCTGCCGGGACCCTCATCCCGGCCGGGCTATTCTTCGCCCATGACCAGCTACGACTATGACGTCATCGTGGTGGGCGCCGGCTCGCCGGGAGAGCATTGCGCGGGCGAGCTGGCTGATGGCGGCCTGCGGGTGGCGGTGGTGGAGCGGGAGCTGGCCGGGGGTGAGTGCTCGTACTGGGCGTGCATCCCGTCCAAGACGCTGCTGCGCCCCGGCGAGGCGGCGCACGATGCGCGGGAGGCGGCGGCCACCGCGGAGGTCGACGTGGCGGCGGCGCTGGCCTACCGGGACTACATGGTCGCGGACTACTCCGACGCCGGGCAAGCGCAGTGGCTGGCGAGCAAGGGCATCGACCTGCTGCGCGGAACCGGGAAGCTGGCCGGGCCGGGCGCGGTCGAAGTCGACGGCGTCCGGCACACCGCCCGGCACGTGGTGGTGGCCACCGGCTCGGACCCGGTTGTGCCGCCGGTCCCGGGCCTGCGCGAGCTGGACGGCGTGTGGACCAACCGCGAGGTGACCGGCATGAAGGCGGTGCCGCGCCGCCTGCTGATCCTGGGCGGCGGGCCGGTAGGCGCCGAGATGGCCCAGGCTGTGCACCGACTGGGCGGGGAGGTTGCCCTCGTCGAGGCCGCCGAGCACGTGCTCGGCCGCGAGCCCGCGCCCCTGGGCGACGCGCTGGGTGAGGTGCTGCGCGCCGACGGCATCGAGCTGATACTGGGCGTGCGCGCGACCGCCGCTCGGCGCGAAGGCCCGGACTACGTGCTGACTCTGGAGAACGGCCGCGAGCTACACGGCGACCATCTGCTCGCCGCCACCGGCAGGCGCCCGCGGGTGCCCGCCGGCCTGGACACGGTCGGCGTCACCGCCGGGCCACACGGCATCCCGGTCGACGCCCACCTGCGCGCCGCGGACCGGCTGTGGGCCATCGGCGACGTCAACGGCGTGCGCCTGCTGACCCACGTGGGAAAGTACCAAGGCGAGGTCGTCGCGACGAACATTCTCGGCCAGCCGCGCGAGGCTCACTACGAGGCCATACCGGATGTCGTCTACACCGATCCGCAAGCCGCCGCCGTCGGCGCCACCGAGGCCCCGTTCAGCGCGACCGTCCCGGTGTCGCAAGTGGCCAAGACGGCCACCTACACCCATGATTACGCCACCTCCAACGGCTTCTTGACGCTGCTCAGCGACGGTTCGCATCTGACCGGCGCGTACGCGCTCGGCCCCGAGGCCGGGGAATGGATGCAGCAGGCCACGCTGGCCATCCGCGCCCAGGTACCGCTGCCGGTGCTGCGCGATGTCATCCAGCCTTTCCCCACCTTCTCCGAGATCTACGTGGCCGCGCTCAAGGCGCTCCATATTCAGCTAGGAGCAGACCATGCGGCCTGAGCCGGGAGGCAGAGCGATGGCGAGCCGCCCGGAGCCGCCGCGGGATGCGCGAAGGCAGGGCTGCTACTTCTTCTACTTATTCGGCGGAGCCAGCGTCCGCGCGGGGCGCGGCTCAGGCGGGTGCGCCTTGCGATAGGCCGCGGCCTTGGCGGCTGCGGCCTTGGCGGCTGCGGCTTTGGCCGCCTCCACCGTGCCGGCTTCCCAAGCTTCCCAAGCCAGTTGCGGGGTCATCCAGGTGAGCATCGGGCCCAGGGCCGCTCGCCAGACGCCGGCCTGGTGGCCTTCGCCCGGGATGATCACGAACGGGACGTTCGCCAACCGGGTCTGCAGCAGCTGCCGGAAACTCACCGCCGCGCTGACGTCCGACCGGTCCTTTGCCCCGGCGGCGAGCCAGAATGTGGGAAGCTGCTCGTCAACCGGCACTTCGGTGACGTACTCGTCCGGCGTGTTGATGAGCTGCAGCGCCGGGTGGCCGCGGAACACGTTGACCACGTACGGCTTCCCGCCGGGCTTGTTGCCCGTCGGCACCTGGCTCGGGGTGGGAGCGAAATACCCGGACATGACGCCCGCGGCCCCGTATCTCCAGGGCAGCTGCAGCGCGATGTTGGCGGTGCAGAAGCCGCCCTCGGAATAGCCGGCCAGGCCCCAGGCGCGGCCCGGCGGCTGCACCCGGACCAATCGCGCTATGTAGTCCGGCACGTCCCTCGCGACGAAGGTCATGTCCTGGATGCCGCCCGGGTTGTTGAGGCATTGCAGCGCGTACTGCTCGCCGCCGTCGGTATCGGGCATCACCAGCACCGCGGCGTCCGCGGGGTGGGTCTCGAGCAGGTTGAGGAACGTGGGGATCACGCCCATCACGTCTATCCACGCCTGCGGGTTACCGGGAGAGCCGTGCAGCAGTTCGATGACCGGGAACCTGTAGTGCGCGTAACGCTTCTGGAAATACTGCGGCGGCAGGTAGACGTACACGTCACGAGTGATATGGCTCAGCGCGCCGGTAACCGTCGTCTGGAAAAGGTAGCCGACCTCAGCGTCTTCGCCGGTACTGGTGACACGGCCGATGTCCTTGTCAAATTGCTTGTTCGAGCCGGCGCCGGCGACCGAGTACTTGGGGATGCTGTTCGCGCCCTGGCTGGTGAGATCGTTGATCATCCCGCCCCAGGTCTGGTAGTAGTCGTAGAACTTATTCACCGCCGCAATACCGAAGACCATCGCGGGAAGGAAAGCCAGGCAGGCGGCAAGCACGCGGAACACGACCTGCTTGGCCACGGCCACCCAGACGAGCAGTCCCGCGAAGATCACCATCAGCAGCAGGAAGAACCCGGTTCCCTGGGGCTCGAACACTGGGATCTCCTCGCCGCGGTCTCGCCTGGCAGGCGGTCCGCCTAACCGGGGAAGGCCCTGTCACCGCACTGCCGTGTCGTCACTTGTGCGAACGGCGGCGCGTGACGTTAAGTTCCCCCGGTGAGCGCGTCGAACGTGCACGCGGCCCCCGTCCGGCGGTGGAGGTGGGATTTGAACCCACGGAGGGGTTGCCCCCTCACACGCTTTCGAGGCGTGCGCCCTCGGCCACTAGGCGACTCCACCGCTGGCGAGCTTACCTGAACCGCCGCGGACGGCGGCGGATGTTACCCGTCACGCTGCCGGCGGGCGGCGAAGAACTCCCGTAGCACCGCGCCGCA
>JASIGD010000567.1 GCA_030045295.1 Streptosporangiaceae bacterium | reverse complement strand
ACCTGGACAGCGAGGGAGCCGAGCCCGGATACAGGTACGACTGCTCGTTCAGCGGAACGCCGTTGACCGTGATCCGGCCCTCCGAGTCACAGCAGACCACATGGTCCCCGGGTATCCCGATGACCCGCTTGATGAGGATATCTCCCGGATGCCCGAATCCGAACATGCTGGCAAAGCCGCTAAAGAACTGATCGAGGATATTCCCATTCGTCGGGACGGGCCCCGGATCCCATGAGCCATCGCCATTGAAGACCACGATGTCGCCGCGGTGAATATCGCGGATATGGTAAATGATCTTGTTGACCAGGACCCGGTCATTGATCTCGAGCGTATTCTCCATCGACCCTGACGGAATCCAGAACGCCTGGACCGCAAAGGTCTTGATGATGACCGCGAGCAGGAGCGCGACCGCGATGAGGATCGGCAGTTCCTTCCAGAACGACCGCCCCTTGCGCTTGCGCCGGGCCTGGGCTGACCGCACGCCGGCGTCGGGCGCTGAGGTCCCGCCGCCCTCGGTAGATGCCGCGGCCGCGCCGTGTTCGCCGTCGTCGACGGCCTCCCCGCCGTTTTCGGTGTTCCCGGCCGTTTCGCCTACCGCTGCCTGGGACCCGGTATCTGACCTGACGGTTGGCCCGGAGTCCCGCGCTTCAGACGCGGCGCTCTCATCTGGATCGCTCACGCAGACACACACACCCCTCGTCGGCCCTCACCGTCGTCCTGTCGAGCTTAGCGCCCGCCGCGCAGAACTTACTGCGGCCCGGACTGCCCGTCGCAGCGGCGGCGACGGATGCGGCGGCGCAGCACAAGCAGCGGGGCGCCGATCGCCCCGGCCAAGCCGACGGTACCCGCCGCCGGGACAGCCGCCAAAACACCCAGGGCAGTCCCGCCGACATCGAGCACCGCGGCACCCGCCGCGCCCGCGTGCAGCGCGGCCTGCTGGAAGGTGGACGGGATGGGCAGATCGCGGATCTGCGACGGCGGCCAGATGATCAGGAACGCCCGGCCGACGACCTCGTTCTCGGGTACGGAACCGTCGCCGGGATTCCCGGTGTGGAAGCGAGAGTCATCGGAGTCCCCGCGGTGATCCCCCATGACCCAGATGTGACCGGGTGGCACGGTGACCGAGAACTTGAGTGATGACGGCGCGTCACCCGGATACAGGTACGAGGTCTCGGTCAGCGGGACGCCGTTGACCGTCACCTTCCCGTCCGTGCAGCAGGCCACGTGGTCCCCGGGCAGCCCGATTACCCGCTTGATGTAGTAGGTCTGACTGCTGGACAGGCCGATATCCGAGAGCACGTCATCCCAGAGCCGGACCACCGGATCGCTGGAGGGCGGCGGCGCGTCTGGTCCCCACGAGTCCTGCCCGCTGAACACGACGATGTCGCCGCGGGCGATGCCGCGGAAGTGGTAGACGAGCTTGTTCACCAGGACCCGGTCATTGACCTGGAGCGTGTTCTCCATCGACCCCGTCGGGATCTTGTACACCTGGACGATGAACGCCTTCACCAGGAGCGTGATGACGGCGGCGGCCAGGACGACGATCAGCAGCTCCCGCCAGAAATGCTTACGCTTGGGGCCGGCGGGAGCGTTTTTCTGAGCCGGGTCGGGACGGCCGGACCCCAAGGCATGCCGACCTGGGTGGCGGGCACGCCCACGCTCCGGCCGTTCGCCGGACGGGGCCGGGCCCGCCGACCCGACGGGTTCCGCGGTAGGGGCCGACACCAGCGCGCCAGGATCGTGCTGATCGTCCATTGCCTGCCCCCCACCCGGCCCCACCGGTCAGCTACCGGTCTGGTCGCGGCGCTCCTTGATCCGCGCCGCCTTGCCGCGCAGCTCCCTCAGGTAGTACAGCTTGGCGCGGCGCACGCGGCCCCGGCTGACCGGCTCGATCTTGTCGATCGACGGGCTGTGCACCGGAAAGGTCCGCTCCACTCCCACGCCGTAACTGATCTTGCGGACGGTGAAGGTCTCGCGGGCTCCGCTGCCCTGGCGCCGGATCACGACGCCCTGGAACACCTGGATCCGCGAGCGGTTGCCCTCCGTGACCCGGACATGGACCTTCAGCGTGTCTCCGGGCCGGAAGTCCGGGATATCAGGCCGGGTCTGGGCCTGCTCGATTTCGGCAATCGCGGTGTGCATGACGGCAGTTTCCTCGGTGACGATCGTGGTGAGGACCCGACGGCAGCCGGGTCGCGCCGGGGAGTGCCCCAGCCGCAGTCTTGAAAAGACAGCGAAATTCAGTGTGCCATATCTTCGCCGCTGACCGGAACGCCAGCCGCAGAAGGACCCTCCTCGGCCGCAAGAAATCCGGCCTCGGCCAGCACCTGCCGGTCTCGGGCGTCCAGATCCCGAAGCGACCTGAGCAGGTCCGGCCGGTAGGCGGCGGTACGACGCAAGGCCATATCGCGCCGCCACCGGGCGATCGCCGCGTGGTTGCCGGACAGCAGCACCTGCGGCACTTCCCGCCCCCGCCAGGCGCGCGGCCTGGTGTAGACCGGCCCCTCGAGCAGCCCGCGCATGGACGGGTCCTTGTCGCCGCCGAACGAGTCGTCGCCCGCCGAGAGCGCGTTGCCGAGCACCCCGGGCCGCAGCCGCCCGAGCGCCTCCACCATGACCAGGACCGCTGCCTCGCCGCCGGCCAGCACGTAATCGCCGATGCTCACCTCGTCCACCGGAAGGCTGGCCCGCATCGCTTCGACGACCCGGCCGTCGATGCCCTCGTACCGCCCGCAGGCGAACACCAGCCGCTCCTGGCTCGCGTACTGGGCCGCCGTGTCCTGCGTAAACGGCGCTCCGCTCGGAGTCGGTACCACCAGCCGGGCCGTCCCGGTCGGGCCGTCGGCGAGGATGTGGTCGAGCGCATCGCCCCAGACGTCCGGTTTCATCACCATGCCCGGTCCGCCGCCGAACGGCACGTCATCGACCGTATGGTGCACGTCCGCCGCCCAACGCCGCAGGTCATGGACGCGGAACTCGACGTCCCCGCGCACCGCGGCCTTCCCGATCAGCGAGACCTTCAGCGGGGTGTCGAAATACTCGGGGAAGATCGTCACGATGTCGATGCGCAGCCCCACGCCCTCTCCTTTTTCTTTTCTTCAGAACGGGCAGTGGTTCTGCCGCCGGGTCCCTACTCCGCTTGCGCGGGGTCGAGCAGGCCCGGCGGCGGGTCTATGACCAGTACGCCCGCGGCCACGTCCACCGCGGGCACGATCGCCTTCACGAACGGCACCAGGCACTCATCGTCGCCTGGGCGCTGCACTACGAGCAGGGCCTGCCCGTAGTGCAGGACGTCCGTGACGACGCCGACCGCCTCCCCGGCCGATGTCCGCACCGACAGGCCGATCAGCTCGTGGTCGCGGAACTCGTCCGGGTCGGGCGTTTCCGGAAGCTGGCTTGAATCTACGCTCAGCCAGCTGCCGGTCAGTTCCCCGGCCGCGGTCCGGTCGGTGATTCCGGCGAATGCGACCAGAAGCTGTCCGGAGTGCCAGCGCGCCGAGACCACCGTCAGCTGCTCGCGGTCAGCCGACTCGGGGTCCGGCGGCGGGCTAACGTCCAGGGTGGCACCCACAGCGAAGCGGAGGTCAGGCTCGTCCGTCCTGACCCCGATCACCACCTCGCCGCGGATCCCGTGCGGACGGCCGACCCGGCCGACAATCAGCCGCATCGGGTCAGCGGACCTCGTTCGCGTCCAGCAGGTCGATGCGGACGTAGCGGCTGCCCGCCAGGGCGTTGATCACCGTGCGCAAGGCCCGGGCGGTGCGCCCGCCCTTGCCGATGACCTTGCCCAGGTCGTCCGGATGTACCCGCACCTCGAGGACGCTGCCTCGGCGCAGCGACCGGCTGGCTACCTGGACGTCGTCCGGGTACTGGACGATGCCCCGCACGAGGTGCTCGAGGGCCTCCTCAAGCACCTCAGGCCTCGCTCCCTGGATCGGTAGCCGCG